>NZ_PUGA01000019.1:0-75748 GCF_003236725.1 Pantoea sp. ARC270 | reverse complement strand
AGGCCAATTTCATCAATGTAGAGAAATTCAACCGGCAGACCCGCTTCGGTCGCGCAGTCCTGAAGATACTGCACCGTGCCGCGATCTTCTTCGGTGTCACGGCAGCAGGCGAAATGCAGCAGGTTAAACCCATGCTGCTGATGCAGGGTGGCAAAGCGCTCGATCAGTTTTTCCTGCAGGCTGTTGAACTGATCGCTGCCAGCCGGGAGCTGTCCGGCATTAAGCTGGTCTTCCAGCCAGAGCCACTGGAAAAAGGCCGCTTCATACAGCGAGGTCGGCGTATCGGCATTGTTCTCCAGCAGCTTGATATCGCCTTTGCCATCCCAGGCGAGATCGAGGCGCGAATAGAGCGAGGGCTGACGCTGACGCCACGAATCCCGCACAAAATCCCAGGTGTGCCGGGGAATGCGGAAGCGGGTCAGCAGGGCTTCACTGTTGACCACTTTTTCCACCACCTGCAGACACATCTGGTGCAGCTCAGCCGTGACCTCTTCCAGATGATCGATTTGCGCCAGCGTGAACTGGTAGTACGCCTCTTCGCACCAGTAGGGCTCGCCATGCATGGTGTGAAAACGAAAACCGAACTCGGTGGCTTTTTCGCGCCAGCCCGGACGTTCTGAAATGGCAATGCGTTCCATCGGGGATTAGCCTCCCATTGAGCGGCTGGAGGTACCGCTGGCGCTGCTGCGCTGCATGCTGTTCTGCTTCGCCACGGTTTCACCGAAGCCACCACGGGTAATGGTGGAGGTCGTGGCCGGTTTAGGGGCCAGCGCCGTTTTCGGCACGTTCATGGTTTTGCCGGAGGTCGCGGCACCATAATTACGGCCGGAAGCATCCACAAACTGGCCATTTGCCGGACTGCGCGGGTTTTTCGACGAGAAGAGTGGCTGCTGTGCAAAGCCTGCGCCACCGCCCATCATGCGACCCATCATGTAACCGGCCATCAGCGGCATCCAGAAACTGCCGCCATTCTGCTGGGCTTCAGCATTGGTGGTGCCGGCACCCGCCTGAGCCGGGGTCTGCTGACACTGGTTTTCACCAAATTCAGCGACACAATCTTCACGTGTGGCATATTTTGGCGCGGTGCGCTCCGCCTCTTTTTTGGCTTCATTGAAGGCGGTGGTACATTGCGCACTCTGACCCGGATTGGCTTTAGAACAGTCATCGGCGTTCTGATACATCGAAACCGTTTCATCGTTCTGCTCGCAGCCTGCCAGCATAAATACCGCTGAAACCGCGATAGCAACAGGCGTTAAATGGCGCGCCTGCCAGCTCTTACGAAAAGCGGCATAGCGAATAGATTTTGTGCGTTTCATTATGATTATCCTGTGCCCAAAGGTAGCGCATAGAATAGGGGATGGGGGGGTAAAATTGAAGCTGAAGGCCTGATGCCGCAGGGATCTTTACTTAGTTATACGTTCAACAGAGAGACGGGCCGCAAAGCAGCCCGTCAGTGCTGATTAGTTACCGAAAGGGTTACCGCTTTTCTGGCGGGCAGCGGCAGGACGTGCAGCCTCTGCTGAACCCGTCGCGACCGGACCGTTGTCCACGCGCGCGGTCTGCTGCGCGTTTTCCGGTGCCACGGTTTCCGGAGAGGTTGGGATCTCTTTACCCAGCTGGCTGTTCAGTTTCTGCAGGCTCTGCTCGTTGAGCGTGCCCAGCGCATAGCTGATGTTCAGCTGGTTAATCAGGTAGCTGTAGCGCGCATCAGAAAGCTGCTGCTTGGCATTGTAGAGTACGGTGGTCGCATCCAGCACGTCGACGATAGTACGTGTACCCACCTGATAACCGGCTTCTGACGCATCCAGTGAACTCTGCGCAGAGACAACGGCCTGTTTATAGGCGTTGATGCTGCTGATCGAGGCGTTCACGTTGTTGAACGATGAGCGCACAGTCTGCACCGCAGTGCGGTGAGCGCTTTCCAGCTGTTCGCTGGCGCTGACGAAACCGTACTGCGCCTGTTTCACCTGAGAGGTCACGCCGCCGCCGCTGTAAAGCGGCAGGGAGAAGCTCAGACCCACCTGGTTTGAACCGGTGATGGAGTCGGTAGAGCCTGCGCTCTGGTTAGCACGGCTGCCGCCATATTTGCTGTTCGACATACCGGTAGAGGCGGTCAGATCCAGCGTCGGCATATGACCGGTTTCCGCGGAGCGGATCTGCTCACGGGCCAGATCCTGGTTCAGACGTGCAGAGAGCAGCGACAGGTTACGACTCTCGGCCTGCTTGAGCAGCGCACTGACCGCTTCCGGCTTATCGGTTCTGAAACGGTCGATATTCAGCGACGCCAGCGACAGGTAGTCCATGCCGGTGATCTGACGCAGCGTCTCTACGTTGTTATCCAGATTGTTTCGCGCGGTCACTTCGTTAGCCAGCACGCTGTCATACTGCGCGCGGGCGTTCTGTACGTCAGTGATGGCCACCAGGCCGACGTTAAAGCGCTGAGTCGTCTGGTCAAGCTCACGATAGATGGACTGTTTCTGCGCTTCGGTGTAAGAAAGCGTATCAATCGCTTTCAGCACGTTGAAGTAGGCGGTGGCGGTGTTCAGAATCAGATCCTGCTGTGCAACCTGATAGGTCACATCCTGAATACCGGCCGCTTTTTCCTGCAGGGTCAGCGCGCGCCATTTCGACATATCGAAAATGGTCTGGGTTAATTGCAGCGAGCCACTGGTCGTGTTGGAATGGAGTCCGCTGTTATCGCGATAACCGCTGTTGTAGGTGTAATCTGCACCCAGGCCGAGCTGTGGTAATAATGGGCTACGCGCTTCGTTGATTTTCTCAAAAGCAGAATCGCGATCGGCTGCGGCGCTGCGCAGATCCGGGTTGCTCAGACGTGCCTGCTGGTAAACCTGCAGCAGATCTTCGGCCTGGCCGGTAAAGCTGAAACCGCCCAGGCTCAGCCCAATAAAAAATGGGAGCAGTTTTTTCATTTGCATTCCTTTTGTTGCAGCAAATTGCAGTGCGTGCGCTGCCGGGTAAGCCAAAAATTATCGCCGATTCTAGCAGAGGGCAACTGTGAGATAAGTTGGCTGAACGTGCCTTCTCCCTCTAATTTACGTAAATAATTCAGAAAGAACACCCTACATGGAGCACGGTCAGAGGCTTTTTTCGCTCCCCCCAATCTGCATAAGGAACCTGATGATGCCGGAAGAAAAAAAATCCCCCGTGACTTTCACAAAAAACGATGTAGAAATTATTACACGCGAAACCGTCTATGATGGTTTTTTTTCCGTTGTACGTTACCGCTTCCGCCACCGCCAGTTTAATGGCGAAATGAGCGGCGAAGTGCAGCGCGAAGTTTTTGAGCGCGGACATGCCGCCGTGCTGCTACCTTATGATCCCTTACGCGATGAAGTGGTGCTGATTGAACAGATCCGCATCCCGGCTTATGACAGCAGTGCCTCGCCCTGGCTGCTGGAGATGGTCGCCGGCATTATCGAACCGGGGGAGTCTGTTGAGCAGGTTGTGCGTCGTGAAGCCGTGGAAGAAGCAGGATTAGAGGTCGGCCGGATTAAGCCTATGTTGAGCTATCTGGCCAGCCCTGGCGGCACCAGCGAACGACTGTCGGTGCTGATTGGGGAAGTGGATGCCAGCCTGGCAGAGGGATGCCATGGTCTGGAGGAAGAGAATGAGGATATTCTTGTCCATGTGGTGAGCCGCGAACAGGCTTATCGCTGGGTGGAAGAGGGGATTATCGATAATGCGGCGTCTGTCATCGCCCTGCAATGGCTGGCGTTGCACCATGAAAAACTACGTGAAGAGTGGATACAAAAATGAAACAGCGCTATACCCCTGATTTCCCCGAAATGATGCGGCTCTGCGAAACCAATTTCGCCCAGTTACGCCGCCTGCTGCCGCGCAGCGATGAGGCGGGTGCATCGGTGATCTATCAGGTGAGTGGCGCCCGTTATCAGCTGACCATTCAGGAGTCGACCCGCTACACCACGCTGGTGGAGATTCGCCAGGTCGCGCCTGCCGTGAGTTACTGGAGCCTGCCTTCGATGTCGGTACGGCTCTATCACGATGCGATGGTCGCTGAAGTGTGTTCAACTCAACAGATCTATCGCTTTAAAGCGCGCTATGATTATCCTAATAAAAAATTGCATCAGCGCGATGAAAAACATCAGATAAACCAGTTTCTCGCAGACTGGCTGCGCTACTGCCTGGCACATGGCGCAATGGCAGTTCCGGTCTGCTGATGCGTATAATGCAGTAAATGGCGTGGAGACGAAGGAAACGCTTTGGATAGCCTGCTAACTCTTCCTGTGGCGAACGGTTCCGAAATCAGGATTTTACAAATCACGGACACCCACCTGTTCGCTGGAAAACATGAGTCGCTACTTGGGGTGAATACCTGGTCGAGCTATGAAGCGGTCGTGGAGGCAATTACTGCGCAGCAGCGCGACTACGACCTGATCATTGCCACCGGCGATCTGGCTCAGGACCACTCAGTGGAGGCCTATCAGCATTTTGCTGAGGGTATCTCACGTTTGCCCCGCCCCTGCGTCTGGCTGCCGGGAAATCACGATTTCCAGCCCGCGATGGTCGATACGCTGGCAGCCGCCCACATCAATGCCCACAAGCAGGTGCTGCTGGGCGATCAGTGGCAGATCGTCCTGCTCGACAGCCAGGTGCCCGGTGTGCCGCACGGCATGCTGAGCGACTACCAGCTGGAGTGGCTCGATAATGCGCTGGCCCGCTTTCCACAACGACACACGCTGGTCCTGTTGCATCACCATCCGCTGGCCTCAGGCTGCACCTGGCTCGACCAGCACAGCCTGCGCAATTCCCATCAGCTTGACGCGGTGCTACAGCGCTATCCGCTGGCCCGGACGCTGGTATGTGGTCACATTCATCAGGAGCTGGATCTGCTGTGGCATGGCCGCCGGGTGCTGGCGACGCCATCGACCTGCGTGCAGTTCAAACCCCACTGCACCAGTTTTGCGATTGATACCGTCGCGCCAGGCTGGCGCTGGTTTACCCTGCATCCGGATGGCGGCGTAGAGACCGAGGTTAACCGGCTCGACACCGACGCTTTTCGTCCCGATTTAGACTCAGAAGGATACTGACGCGTGGCGGCACTGCTCTATCTGCACGGTTTTAACAGCTCGCCGCAGTCGGCGAAGGCGACGCAGTTCCGGCAATGGTTAGAGACGCATCATCCGTCGATTAAGATGATTGTGCCGCAGCTGCCAACCTTTCCGGCGGACGCAGCCGCCCTGCTGGAAGAGCTGGTCCTGAGCCACAGCGGTGAAACCCTGGGGCTGGTCGGCTCGTCGCTGGGGGGCTATTACGCCACCTGGCTGTCACAATGCTTTATGCTGCCGGCGGTTGTCGTCAACCCTGCGGTACGCCCCTTTGAGCTGCTGGCCGATTTCCTCGGCGACAATCAGAATCCCTACACCGGCCAGCAATATGTGTTAGAGTCACGCCACATTTACGATCTGAAAGTGATGCAGATCGAACCGCTGGAAGCGCCCGATTTACTCTGGCTGCTGCAACAAACCGGCGATGAAGTTCTCGATTACCGTCAGGCGCTCGACTACTACAGCGCGTGTCGCCACACGGTAGAAGAGGGCGGAAATCATGCATTTACTGGATTCGAGCGCCATTTCCCGCAGATTCTGGACTTTCTTGGTCTGAATCACACCTGAGTAACGCGGAAATCGCACCCCATTTCACCCATCTGACAGACATTTACGATGAGTCAATCAAATTATAACGCGGATGCCATTGAGGTCCTGACTGGCCTTGAGCCTGTTCGCCGTCGCCCGGGGATGTACACCGATACGACGCGGCCCAACCATTTGGGTCAGGAAGTGATTGATAACAGCGTCGATGAGGCGCTGGGCGGCCACGCGAAGCGGGTTGAAGTGATTCTGCACGCCGATCAGTCGCTGGAAGTCATTGATGACGGGCGCGGCATGCCGGTGGATATTCACCCGGAAGAGGGCGTGCCAGCCGTCGAGCTGATCCTCTGCCGCCTGCATGCGGGCGGCAAGTTTTCCAACAAGAACTACCAGTTTTCGGGCGGCCTGCACGGCGTCGGGATTTCGGTCGTTAACGCCCTCTCTAAACGTGTCGAAGTCACGGTGCGCCGTAATGGCGAGATCTATGACATGGCGTTTGAGAATGGCGACAAAGTTCAGGATCTGACCGTAACCGGCACGGTGGCGAAACGCAACACCGGTACGCGCGTCCACTTCTGGCCCGATGAGAGCTTCTTCGACAGCCCGCGTTTCTCGGTTTCGCGCCTTTCACATCTGCTGAAAGCCAAAGCGGTGCTCTGTCCGGGCGTTGAGATAATCTTTAAAGACAAGCTTAACAACACCGAACAGCGCTGGTGCTATGAAGATGGCCTGACCGACTATCTGTGTGAAGCCGTGAACGGCCTGCCTACGCTGCCTGAAAAACCGTTTGTCGGCAGTTTTGCCGGTGATGTGGAGGCGGTGGACTGGGCGCTGTTATGGCTGCCGGAAGGCGGTGAGCTGTTAACGGAGAGCTACGTCAACCTGATCCCGACCATGCAGGGGGGAACCCATGTTAACGGTCTGCGTCAGGGGCTGCTGGATGCGATGCGTGAGTTCTGCGAATACCGCAATATCCTGCCGCGTGGCGTGAAGCTCTCTGCGGAAGATATCTGGGACCGCTGCGCCTATGTGCTGTCGGTGAAGATGCAGGATCCGCAGTTTGCCGGTCAGACCAAAGAGCGCCTGTCATCACGTCAGTGTGCCGCCTTTGTGTCGGGCGTGGTGAAGGATGCTTTCAGCCTGTGGCTGAACCAGAACATCCAGACGGCAGAACTGCTGGCTGAACTGGCGATCTCCAGCGCCCAGCGGCGTATGCGGGCCGCCAAAAAGGTGGTGCGCAAGAAACTCACCAGCGGGCCGGCGCTGCCAGGCAAGCTGGCGGACTGCACCGCCCAGGATCTGAATAAGACAGAACTGTTCCTGGTCGAAGGGGACTCGGCAGGCGGATCGGCCAAGCAGGCCCGCGATCGTGAATATCAGGCGATCATGCCGCTGAAAGGCAAGATCCTGAACACCTGGGAAGTCTCGTCCGATGAGGTGCTGGCGTCGCAGGAAGTGCATGATATCTCGGTGGCGATCGGTATCGATCCCGACAGCGAAGATCTTTCTCAGCTGCGTTACGGCAAGATCTGCATCCTGGCGGATGCGGACTCGGATGGGTTGCACATCGCCACGCTGCTCTGTGCGCTGTTCGTTAAGCATTTCCGTTCCCTGGTCAAAGGCGGGCACGTCTACGTCGCCATGCCGCCGCTTTACCGTATCGATCTCGGCAAAGAGGTTTACTACGCGCTGGACGAAGATGAGAAAGAGGGCGTGCTGGAGCAGCTGAAACGCAAAAAGGGTAAGCCTAACGTACAGCGCTTCAAAGGGCTGGGTGAGATGAACCCGCTGCAGCTGCGTGAAACCACGCTCGATCCCAATACCCGCCGTCTGGTGCAGCTGACCATCAGCGACGAGGATGCGGATCAGACCCTGCGCATGATGGATATGCTGCTGGCGAAAAAACGTTCCGAAGACCGGCGCAACTGGTTGCAGGAAAAAGGCGATATGGCCGACATCGAAGTGTAAAAAGCAGGACGCGAAAGCGTCCTGTTCTTTTATGCCCGACGCATCACCCGTGAACGGTGGCCGGAAAGCTAGTCCACTCAGCAGAGACAGTAACCCTTGTGAAAATTACCCTGGAAGAGCTACGCGCCTGGGTGGCGGTGGTGGACAGCGGCTCGATTACGGCGGCGGCCTCTCAGCTGGCGCAGACCAGTTCCGGTATCAGTCGGGCACTGTCGCGGCTGGAGAGTAAACTGCAGACCACGCTGCTGCATCGCACCACCCGACGGCTGGCACTCACCGAAGAGGGGCAGGTCTTTCTGGAGCATGCGCGCCAGATTCTGGCCTCGGTTGAACAGGCTGAAGAGCAGATTGCCCTGCGGCGTGAAATGCCGTCAGGACGGCTGCGGGTCAACGCAGCGACGCCCTTTATGCTGCATGTGATCGTGCCGCTGGTGGAGGATTTCCGCGCCCGCTATCCGCTGATCCAGCTTGAGCTGAATACCGACGATATCCTGATCGATCTGCTGGAGCAGCAGACCGACGTGGCCATTCGCATTGGTGAACTGCGCGACTCCACGCTGCGCGCCCGGATGCTGGGCAGCAGCGCGATCCGGCTGATGGCGAGTCCGGCTTATCTGGCGAAGGCGGGCACACCGCAGAGCGTTGGCGATCTGGCGCAGCATCAGACCATTGGCTTCAGTCATCCTGAGATCCATAACCTCTGGCCGGTCTGGCAGGCGGAAGGGGAGTTTATGCGGGTTAAGCCGACGATCGCGGCTTCCAGCGGAGAGACCATCCGGCAGCTGGCGCTGGCAGGACAGGGGATTGCGCGCCTTTCCGACTTTGTCAGTCGCGAAGATTGCGCCGCCGGGCGACTGGTGCCGGTGCTGGCAGCGGAAACCCGCGAGCTGCGGCTGCCGGTGCATGCGGTCTACTACCGAAACACCACGCTCTCTTCGCGCATTGGCTGCTTCCTGGATTTTCTTCGCAGCGAGATCGACCGTCGACAGCTGCTCTGAGCAGTTTGTCAGAAATAAAAAACCCCTGTCGCGGGACAGGGGTTCTGATGAGTGCTAAACCCGCATTCGGGCACGTCTGACCGCAATGTATTAGCTCAGCGCGCAGGGAACAGGGTCAGAAGAGGAAAACGTCCCGCGCCATGGACGGCGCGGGCCGAGCAGTCATGGATAACGTTTTTGCGTTTTTCCGATCTGACCCTGTTCCCTGTGCCGGCTCGATCGCAAAGCGAATCTGGCCAGGTTTTTATCACCAGCCTTAACCCCGGTTACACCACAGGGATTAAAGCTTCAGCAACAATCAGGCGCTGGGTTCCAGCACCAGAATCTTCACATCCACCACGTCATCTTTGATCAGCGCGCGATGGGCATCCATGTGCGGCATCTGCTGATGCTGCTCCAGATGGCGCAGCGTTTCCCACTGTTCCAGCATGAAAATAGAGTCGGGGGAGTTCTGCTTCCACGGCACCTGAGCCTGATGATCCAGCAGCGCGTCATACTGATGGCAGCCATCTTCTGCCAGCACCTGCGGGATCAGCTTGTTCACGGCATCAAGTACGGCCTGGCGGCGTCCGGGTTTGACACAAATTTCTGCTACGACAGTTAACATTCGCGAATTCCTCTTTCGTGGGAAAAGTGTAAGTCTCCACCCTCTATCTTAGGCAAAAACCTGGCTAAGATGGTTCCGATAAGCGGCGATGTCGCGTGGCACGTCCGGGGCTTTAATCACGTCGTTGCAGATAAAGGTCGGCAGCGCTTCCATTCCCAGGAACTGATTCGCTTTGTGGAAGTGCAGATAGAGACCATCCACGCCAACGCCTTCAAAGAACTGCTCCGGATCGGTAAAGGCCTGCAGCGGCGCGTTCCAGGTCAAAGACAGCATATATTTTTTGCCCTGCAGCAGGCCGCCGGAACCATACTTTTTCGCAGCATCGGAGCGGGTACGACCATCGCTGGCGTAGAGCGAGCCGTGGCCTTCGGTGAAGACTTCGTCGATGTAACGCTTCACGGTCCAGGGCTCACCCATCCACCAGCCCGGCATCTGATAAATCACCACATCGCTCTCAACATACTTCTGTACTTCATCCGCTACCACGTAGTCGCTGTCCGCGACGGTGACAGAAACCTCATGTCCCATGTCACGCAGCTGACTGGCCGCCACATCGGTCAGGGTGTGGTTCAGTTCGCCTTTAGAGTGGGCAAAGGTTTTGCCGCCATCGATAATTAAAATTTTGCTCATCAACTGTTTACCTCATTGTCTGAATATGGGGCTCAGCTTACGCGCGCTGCGGCCGCAGAAAAATGGGACGTTGATCACAAGACTTTTGCTATGACAGCAATAATCGGCCCGTTTATGGCACGATGAGTGAGCAAACTCATCATGAAAAAAACGCCAATGAAAAAAATCGTCTTCGCTTTGCTGCTGGCCAGCGGTGCTGTCCAGGCTCAATCTCATCTCGACACTATCCTCAGTTCTAAAGTCCTGAAGGTCTGTACCACCGGCGACTACAAGCCTTACAGCTTCCTGCGTCCCGATGGTCAGTATGAGGGCCTGGATATCACGATGGCTGACGCGCTGGCGACCTCGCTGAACGCTAAGGTGCAGTGGGTGCCGACCACCTGGAAAACCCTGATGCCCGATTTTCTGGCGAAGCAGTGTGATATCGCCGTCGGGGGCATTTCGGTCACCCTGAAACGCCAGCAGACTGCCTGGTTCGCCCAGCCGCTGGATGTTGATGGCAAAATCCCGCTGGTGCGCTGCGCCGACAAAGCGCGCTTTCAGACGATTGAGCAACTCAACCGTCCCGATGTGCGCCTGATTGAACCGGCAGGCGGCACCAACGAAGCCTTTGTTCACAGCCATCTGCCCAACGCATCACTGACGCTGTTCCACGATAACGTCACTATCTTTCAGCAGTTGGTGGACAACAAGGCGGATGTCATGATCACTGACGCCTCCGAAGCGCGCTATCAGCAGCAGCACTATCCGACGCTCTGTGCCCTGAATGCTGACAAGCCGCTGCAGTATGGTGAGAAGGCGTACATGATTCCGCGTGATGACATCAGCTGGAAGCTCTATGTCGATCAGTGGCTGCATCTCAGCACCGCGACCGGGGAATACCGTGATATTGCCCGCCAGTGGATGGGTGCCGCGCGCTGACCTGCTCCTGCCTGACGACGCGAGGCGTGCCGGTCGCTGACTGGCAGTCCCTGGCGGCTGAAATCGCGCGGGTGCACGGCGCGCAGACCCGCGCTTCCCCTGTGACTAACACCAGCGAATAAGGTACTATCCTCGCCAAACCACCGCCGGGTGTCCCGCCGTTGTGGGCCACGATGTGAGGATGAGAAATTAATGAGTGAACTGACTCAGGATGGTGCAGAGCGTCTTGCCCTGCATACGTTTACCGAGAACGCGTACTTAAACTATTCGATGTACGTCATCATGGACCGCGCCCTGCCTTATATTGGCGACGGGTTAAAGCCGGTCCAGCGCCGTATTGTCTACGCCATGTCCGAACTGGGACTGAACGCCAGCGCAAAATTTAAAAAATCGGCGCGTACTGTCGGTGACGTGCTGGGTAAATACCATCCGCACGGCGACAGCGCCTGCTATGAAGCGATGGTGCTGATGGCGCAGCCTTTCTCCTACCGCTATCCGCTGGTTGATGGCCAAGGAAACTGGGGGGCGCCGGACGATCCCAAGTCGTTTGCTGCGATGCGTTACACCGAATCGCGCCTGTCAAAATATGCTGAAGTGCTGCTGAGCGAGCTGGGGCAGGGGACGGTCGATTATCAGCCGAACTTCGACGGTACGCTGCAGGAGCCGAAGATGCTGCCGGCGCGCCTGCCGAACATTCTGCTCAACGGCACCACCGGTATTGCAGTCGGTATGGCGACCGACATCCCGCCGCACAACCTGCGTGAAGTGGCGCAGGCGGCGATTGCCCTGATCGACTCGCCAAAAACCACGCTGGAACAGCTGCTCGATATTGTTCAGGGGCCTGATTATCCGACCGAGGCGGAGATCATCACGCCCCGTGACGAAATCCGCAAAATCTATCAGTCCGGGCGTGGCTCCATCCGCCAGCGTGCGGTCTGGAAAAAGGAAGAGGGCGAGGTGGTCATCACCGCGCTGCCGCATCAGGTTTCAGGCGCGCGCGTGCTGGAGCAGATCGCGAACCAGATGCGCAATAAAAAGCTGCCGATGGTCGAGGATCTGCGTGATGAATCGGATCATGAGAACCCGACCCGGCTGGTGATCGTGCCGCGATCCAACCGGGTCGATCTCGATCAGGTCATGAACCATCTGTTCGCCACCACCGATCTGGAAAAAAGCTACCGCGTTAACCTCAACATGATCGGGCTGGATAACCGTCCGGCGGTGAAAAACCTGCATGAGATCCTGACCGAATGGCTGGTGTTCCGTCGCGAAACGGTAAAACGCCGTCTTAACTACCGTCTGGATCGCGTGCTGCGTCGCCTGCATATCCTGGAAGGGCTGCTGGTGGCGTTCCTCAACATCGATGAGGTAATCGAAATCATCCGAACGGAGGATGAGCCGAAGCCGGTGCTGATGTCGCGTTTTGGCATCAGTGAAACTCAGGCCGAATCGATTCTCGAACTGAAGTTACGCCACCTGGCAAAACTGGAAGAGATGAAAATCCGTGGCGAGCAGGCGGATCTGGAAAAAGAGCGCGATCAGCTGCAGGCCACGCTGGCCTCTGAGCGCAAGATGAACACCCTGCTGAAGAAAGAGCTGCAGGCTGACAGCGCCAGCTATGGCGATGAGCGTCGTTCGCCGCTGCGTGAGCGTGAAGAAGCTAAAGCCCTGAGTGAAACCGAGCTGGTGCCGTCTGAGCCGGTCACCATTGTGCTGTCGCAGATGGGCTGGGTACGCAGTGCTAAAGGGCACGATATTGATCCGGCGGGCCTGAGCTACAAAGCGGGTGACAGCTATCTGGCTGCCGCACGCGGCAAGAGCAATCAGCCGGTGGCCTTTATCGACTCCACCGGCCGCAGCTATACCCTGGACCCGACGTCGCTGCCTTCTGCACGCGGACAGGGCGAGCCGCTGACCGGCAAGCTGACGCCACCGCCGGGCGCCGTGGTTGAACAGGTGCTGATGGAAGCTGATGACCAGCGTCTGCTGATGGCCTCGGATGCGGGTTACGGCTTTATCTGCACCTTCAGCGACCTGGTGTCGCGCAACCGCGCCGGTAAAGCGCTGCTGACACTGCCGGACAACGCCCGCGTGATGACGCCGATGGCCGTGCATCATGAAGATGACATGCTGCTGGCGATCACGCAGGCGGGACGGATGCTGATGTTCCCGGTCGGAGAGCTGCCGCAGATGTCGAAAGGCAAGGGCAACAAAATCATCTCCATTCCTTCTGCGGAAGCGGCCGCCGGTCAGGACAGACTGGCCTGGCTGATGATCCTGCCACCGGGCAGCGCGATTACGCTGCACGTCGGCAAGCGTAAAATGTTGTTGCGCAGTGAAGAGCTTCAGAAATTCCGCGCCGATCGCGGACGTCGCGGCACGCTGTTACCGCGCGGCCTGCAAAAAATTGATCGTGTTGAACTGGATGCGCCTGCGCGTCCGGCGAGCCCGGATAGCGAAGCGTAAACAACCCGGCTGACCCCGTGTCAGCCGTGGCTCAATGAGGGAACTATGCTACTGATTCTGCGTACCATTATTGTCATCATCTATTCGATTTTGATCTGTGTGTTTGGCTCTGTCTGGTGTCTTTTTTCACCGCGCGATCCGCGTCACGTCGCCACCTTTGGCCATCTGTTTGGCCGCTTATCGACGGTGTTTGGCCTGAAAGTCGAACTGCGTAAACCGGAAGGGGCGGAGAACTACGGGAATGCGATCTACATCGCGAACCACCAGAACAACTACGACATGGTCACCGCCGCCAAAATTGTGCAGCCTTCGACGGTCACGGTCGGTAAAAAGAGCCTGTTGTGGGTGCCCTTTTTTGGCCCGCTCTACTGGCTGACCGGCAACCTGCTGATTGACCGTGACGACCGTGCTAAAGCGCGCGGCACCATCGGTGAGCTGGTGGATCAGTTCAACCGCAAGCGCATCTCCATCTGGATGTTCCCGGAAGGCACGCGCAGTCGGGGCCGTGGCCTGCTGCCGTTTAAAACCGGGGCATTCCACGCTGCTGTCGCGGCGGGCGTGCCGATCATTCCGATTGTGGTCTCCAACACCCATGACAAGATCAACCTTAACCGCCTGAAAAATGGCCTGGTCATCGTTGAGATGCTGCCACCGGTTGACGTAAAGGCGTTCGAATCGGTTTCGGTGCGTAAGCTGGCTACCCACTGTCGCGAACTGATGGCCGCGAAGCTGGAAGAGCTGAACGCCGAAGTGGCCGAGCGCGAAAAAAACGGAAAAATCTGACCGGCGAGCCGTTCGCCGAACTATCCTGCATGGATGCCACACGGCGTGGCAGTGACTGCCCGCCGTCGTGAACGCAGCACAGCAAAAACAGAGCAATAAAAACAGGGTCGGCGCGTTAGCGCCACGCGTAAAGGGTCAGAAGTTTTATGTCTTTCAGCAGACGTCAGTTCATCCAGCTTTCTGCCGGAGTAGCGCTTAGCGCCGGTATCATCCCTCATGCGGCCCGTGCCGCGTCTTCTGCCAGTGGCGACACACCGCTTCCGGTTCCGCCGTTGCTGGAGTCCCGTCGCGGCCAGCCGCTGTTCCTGACGATGCAGCGCAGCCACTGGTCCTTTAATGGCGACAACAACAAAGTACCGGTCTGGGGCATCAATGGCCTCTACCTGGGGCCGACCGTCCGGGTTTACAGCGGCGATGACGTTAAGCTGATCTACAGCAACCGGCTGAATGAACCGGTTTCCATGACCGTCAGCGGCCTGCAGCTGCCAGGCGCCCTGATGGGCGGCGCGCCGCGCATGATGTCGGCCGGGGTTGACTGGGCACCGGTCCTGCCGATTCGTCAGGCCGCCTCGACCTGCTGGTATCACGCCAACACGCCAAACCGCATGGCTCCGCATATCTACAATGGACTGGCGGGCATGTGGCTGGTGGAGGATGACGTCAGCAAGCAACTGCCGTTGCCAAAGCACTACGGCGTGGATGACTTCCCGATTATTATTCAGGACAAGCGGCTCGATAACTTTGCCACCCCGGTCTACGACCCGCCGCAGGATGGCGGCTTTCTGGGCGATACGCTGCTGGTAAATGGCGTCCGCAATCCGTACGTCGAAGTGTCACGCGGCTGGGTGCGTCTGCGTCTGCTGAATGCCTCGAATGCGCGACGCTATGAGATGGTGCTCAGCGATAACCGTCCGTTTATGGTTATTGCCAGCGATCAGGGTTTTCTCTCTGCCCCGGTGGCGGTGCAGCGTCTCTCGCTGGCACCCGGTGAGCGCCGGGAGGTGCTGATAGACATGTCGCAGGGCGATGAGGTGTCGATTACGGCGGGAACGGCGGCGGGCATCATGGATCGGCTGCGTGGCTTCTTCGAGCCCTCATCGATTCTGACCTCTACCCTGATCCTGACCCTGCGGCCCACCGGTTTACTGCCGCTGGTGACCGATAACCTGCCGATGCGGCTGCTGGCCGATCAGATTCTGGATGGGGCGTCGGTTCGCACCCGCGAATTCCGTATCGGCGACACGATGCCGGGCATCAATGGCGCGCTCTGGGATATGAACCGGATTGATACCACCGCGCAGCAGGGCACCTTTGAGCGCTGGATCCTGCACGCCGATCGGCCACAGGCGCTGCATATTCAGGGCGTCATGTTCCTGATTAAAAGTGTTAATGGCGCACAGCCGATGGGCGAAGATCGTGGCTGGAAAGATACGGTGTGGGTCGATGGCAGTGTGGAACTGATGGTCAGCTTCCCGCAGAGTTCGTCAGACCATTTCCCGTTCGTCTATTACAGCCAGACGCTGGAACTGGCCGATCGTGGCACGGCCGGTCAGCTGGTGGTACAGCCTTCTGCATAACGCACAGGGTCAGGCGGAGAGACCCGCCTGACCCACGCTTTCTGCTCTGCCGCCCCAGAGCGGTCAGTGCGTTACCGGGCTTAGTTAAAAGTTTCCGGGTCCGGCCCCAGACGATTGCCGCTGTCCAGCTTCGCAATATCACTCACTTCATGCTTATCCAGACGGAAGTCGAACACCTTAAAGTTCTCTTCGATACGGGCTGGGGTTACAGATTTCGGGATCACCACCAGGCCACTGTCCAGATGCCAGCGGATGACGATCTGGGCCGGGGTCTTGCCATACTTCTTCGCCAGCGACTTGATGATCTCCTGATCGAACACCCCTTTGCCGCCCTGCGCCAGCGGACTCCAGGATTCGGTCTGAATCTGGTGCATCGCGTTCCAGGCGTGAAGGGTGCGCTGCTGCAGCATCGGGTGCAGCTCAATCTGATTGACCACCGGGGTAACACCGGTTTCATCCATCAGTCGCTTCAGATGCGCTTCATGGAAGTTGCAGACGCCGATACTTTTCGTCAGTCCCTGCTGCTGCAGCTCAATCATCTTCTTCCAGGCATCCACATAGTGATCTTTTTCCGGGCAGGGCCAGTGCATCAGGTAGAGATCGACCTGTTCCAGCTGCAGTTTTTGCAGGCTGGTTTCCATCGCCTGCTGAACGTTCTGCTGATCGTCATTCCACAGTTTGGTGGTGACAAAAATCTCTTCACGCGGCACGTCGGTTTCCTGCAGTGCCTGACCAATCGCCTCTTCATTTTTGTAGGCCGCGGCGGTGTCGATTGAGCGATAGCCGACTTCCAGCGCTTTCAGCACCGCATGACGTGCATCTTCAATGCTGGCCTGCCACACGCCGAGTCCCAGTTGCGGCATCATATTGCCATCGCGCAGTTTAATAATGGGCTGGTCTGCCATAGTTGCTCCTTTCCGTTGCGGTTAACCCGTGAGATTTCACTGTGCTTAAGTCTAGCCAACAATTTTCAGCCTGCTCAGTGGAGCGATCCGCCCGCGTTCTGAAGCCCTGCCTGATTCGGTAAAATTCTTGCCTGATTCTCCAGCCCGCTGGTGATTTGCACATCCGCGCGGCACACTGGATTTTTACCCGTAAAGGAGTCGCTATGGCGCACGATGCACTGTGTCACCGGCTGGCACAGCAGGTAGTTAACTTAATGACTCAGGGTCGCGACCGGCTCTGTCAGGTCGAAAATGTGTCGCTGATCTACGCAAATCAGTATCGTCCCCGGACGCCGATGATGTATCAGCCCGGCATTGTCATTTTGTTTCAGGGCAGCAAAACCGGCTACCTTGGCAGCACCGTCTTTCAGTATGACGCCAGCAAATATCTGATGCTCACCGTGCCGCTGCCGGCGGAGTGCGAAACCTGGGCGTCGCCGGAAACCCCGATTGCCGGACTGTGTCTCAATGTGGACACCGCCAGCCTGCAGGATCTGCTGATCGAAATCGGCGATGACGATCAGTTTCAGCCGCAGCCGCTGACCTCCGGTATCCACTCGGCGTGGCTGACGGAGCCGATGCTCTGTGCCGCCGAACGCCTGCTTGATGTGATGACTCAGCCGCGCGAAGCGCGGGTGCTGGGACCGCACATTGTGCGGGAGATTATCTATTACGTGCTGACCGGCCCGATTGGCGGCGCGCTGCTCTCACTGGTGAGCCGGCAGACCCAGTTCAGCCAGATCGCGCGTGCGCTGCGCCGGATTGAGAATCACTATGCGGATAACCTCAGCGTCGATGCACTGGCGGCAGAAGTGAACATGAGCGTTTCCGCTTTTCACCATAACTTTAAAGCGGTCACCCAGACGTCGCCGTTGCAGTACCTCAAGCGCTATCGTCTGCATCAGGCGCGGCTGCTGATGTTGCACGATGGGCTGAAAGCGAGCGCGGCGGCGGTGCGGGTTGGCTATGAAAGCCCTTCACAGTTTTCGCGGGAGTTTAAGCGCTACTTTGGCGTAACGCCGGGAGAAGAGGTGAGTCGGGTCAGGCAGACGGTCGCGGATCCGTCCGCCTGAGAGGCGGCAGATCCCGGCACCGCGTGCTGCAATCAGGCCTGTTTCTGCCGACGCTTTTTCCAGATCACCAGAATGCTGCCAAACAGGCCGACCACCAGTAACACCATCGGCAGCACCATCAGGATCGCCATCACCTGATCTTCATGACGCTTGATAAACGGCACCTGGCTGATGCCATAGCCAAAGGCGACCACAATGCCGACCCACAGCACGCCGCTGAGCCAGTTAAAGAGCTGGAAGCGACTGTTCTGCAGGCCCGCAATTCCCGCCATGGTGGGCAGAATGGTGCGGATAAACGCGAGAAAGCGGCCGACCAGCAGCGCCATCAGGCCGTGACGGTTAAACATATTCCAGGCGCGCTGATGATACTGCGCGGGCAGATGCATCAGCCAGCTCTTCACCAGGCGGGTATTGCCCAGCCAGCGCCCCTGCAGATAACTCAGCCAGCAGCCGAGGCTGGCGGCGGTCGTGAGGATCACCATCGTGGGGACAAAATCCATGACCCCCTTGGCCACCATCGCACCCGCCAGTAACAGCAGGCTGTCGCCCGGCAGGAAGGAGGCAGGTAACAGACCATTTTCCAGAAACAGCGTCAGAAACATCACGCCATACACCACCCATACCACATCCGGATTTGCCAGCGCGGCAAAATCCTGATGCCAGAGCGCCTGGACAATCTCGTGTAAAACACCCATTAGCGATTCCATCACGTCACAAGGAACTATTCGTCTGCATTCCGCGCGCGCAGTGACTGCACTGACACGCTGAACGATACGGGATAAATGTTAACAACAAATCCGTCATAGCCCGGCAAACTCACTGGTCAGCCGCGACCCGGTTTATCTTCTGTTTACTTTTTTCTTTGCTCAGCGCGTCAGACGCGCAAAACCGGCCTCCAGATCGGCAATCAGGTCATCCACATGCTCCAGACCGATGTGCAGCCTGACCAGCGTACCGGTGAAATCCACGCCGCCCGCCGGACGAATCGCGGCCAGTTCTTCAGGCTGATTGGCCAGGATCAGCGATTCATAGCCGCCCCAGGAGTAAGCCATGCTGAAATGATGGAAGTGATCGAGATATTCCGCCAGCTGCGGGGCGCTCAATTTTTCCTGCAGAATGAATGAGAAGAGGCCGCTGCTGCCGTTAAAGTCGCGCTGCCAGAACGTATGGCCTTTGCTCTGCGCCAGCGCAGGATGGTTGACGCGGGCCACCTCGGGCCGTGCTGCCAGCCACTCCGCGACCTGCAGGGCGCTCTCTTCATGCTGACGCAGACGGGTGCCCAGAGTGCGCAGGCCGCGGCTCGCCATATAGGCGGTATCGGCATCGACCATCTGGCCCATCAGATAGGAGTTTTCGCGCAGCTGATCGATGCAGCGCGCATTGGCGACCGCCGTGCCGATCATCGCATCGCTGTGTCCAATCAGATATTTGGTCCCAGCCTGAATCGAGATATCGACGCCGTGCGCCAGCGCATCAAACAGGATACCGGCTGCCCAGGTGTTATCGAGCATGATGATCGCCTCTGGCGTGATGGCGCGCACCGCCGCCACAATCGCCGGAATATCCTGCACTTCCATGGTAATTGAGGCGGGGGACTCCAGAAACACGACGCGGGTGTTGGGCTGGACCAGCGCACCGATTTCGCTGCCGATGCTGTGATCGAACCAGCTGGTCGAGACATTCATCTTCGCCAGAATTCTGGTGCAGAAATCCTGCGTCGGTTCATAGACCGCGCCGCTCATCAGGAGATGATCGCCCGCTTCGACGAAGGCCAGAATCGCATTCGCCACCGCTGCCGCACCGCAGGGGTAGAGCACGCAGCCCGCGCCGCCTTCCAGCTCCGTCATCGCATCCTGCAACGCGAAGTGCGTCAGGGTGCCACGACGGCCATAAAAGAGTTCACCTTTTGCCCGTCCTGCGGTCGCGCGTTTTTTCTCCGCGACCGTATCAAAAACCAGCGAGGAAGCGCGCTGAATCACGCTGTTCACCGAACCCTGGGTATAACGCTTGCTGCGTCCTGCACTGACGAGCGTGGTATCAATTTTTCTGGTGGTCATGAGTCGCCCTTGCCGCTTCTGACTAAGCTCTCACGTTACCACGAAACGGCCAGCAGGGTTGAGACTCAATGGCGATTATCAGAACAGAGAGCAGGATAAAAAGCGGGTTGAAAGCCGCGCGGGTTACGGCAAAGCGGGCGGTCAGAGTTTGTAAATAGTAATGAGAACTACTATCAATTCGCCATTATTTTGCTATTATTCGCGCTTGTCCCGCATCCCTGTATATGAAGTTGGAGAAGCAGCGTGGTAGCCAGTGATTTGATGCAAACGGACCTCTCCGTTTGGGGCATGTATCAGCATGCCGATATCGTGGTAAAGGTGGTCATGATTGGCCTGTTGTTGGCCTCCGTAGTGACCTGGGCGATATTCTTTGGCAAATATGCCGAACTCAGCGCCGCGAAGCGCCGCCTGAAGCGCGAGCAGCTGGCGCTGGGCGAAGCGCGCAGTCTGAATGACGCCGCCCGCATTGCCCAGTCGTTTACCGATCACAGTCACAGCGTCGTACTGCTGAACGATGCGCAGAATGAACTGACGCTGTCGGCGGGCGTGGAAGATACCAACGGCATTAAAGATCGTACCAGCTTCCGCCTGGAGCGCCGCGTTGCTGCGTTCAGCCGCCACGCCGGACGCGGAAATGGCTTCCTTGCGACCATCGGCTCTGTCGCGCCCTTTATCGGTCTGTTCGGCACCGTCTGGGGCATCATGAACAGCTTTATCGGTATCGCCAAAACCCAGACCACCAATCTCGCGGTGGTGGCACCGGGTATCGCCGAAGCGCTGCTGGCGACCGCGATTGGCCTGGTCGCGGCGATCCCGGCGGTGGTGATCTACAACGTCTTTGCCCGCATGATCGCCAACTACAAAGCCTCGCTGGGTGATGTCGCTGCGCAGGTGATGCTGCTGCAGAGCCGTGACATCGACCTGGGCACCGTGGCGACTGAGGTTCCGCGTCCTGCAGCGGCTCAGAAACTGCGCTTAGGGTAAGTTCTTATGGCAATGCGATTAAACGACGATCTGCAAACCGATGGTGAAATGCATGAGATCAACGTGACGCCGTTTATCGACGTCATGCTGGTGCTGCTGATCATCTTTATGGTGGCCGCGCCACTGGCCACGGTCGACGTGCGCGTCAATCTGCCTGCCTCTACCAGCGCGCCGCAGCCGCGTCCGGAAAAACCGGTTTACCTGTCGATTAAAGCGGATAAACAGCTTTACGTCGGTAACGACGCGGTGACGCCGGACTCACTGGTGAATGTGCTGACCAGCCAGACCCAGGGCAATAAAGAGACCACCATTTTCTTCCAGGCCGACAAGTCGGTCGATTATGAAACGCTGATGAGCGTGATGGATAAGCTGCGCTCGGCGGGCTACCTGAAAATTGGTCTGATGGGCATGGAAACCGTGAAGAAATAGCGGGTTATCCGGCACGACAAAGAGGCGACTGAGGCAGTCGCCTTTTTTTATGGCCCCTTGCTGACCAGATGATATCTGGCCGATCCGCCGTGACACCGATCACTTATGCTGGCTGGTCCGTATTGTTAATTTGTTGTTACTTATGTACATAGAATTGTAAAGTGCAATGGTGAGCCAGGTCACATTATTCTCGCGGCAGGCAGGCTAAAACGGCTAAAAAACAACAGGAAGCCGTTATGAGTCACGCCCCGTCTTTACAAAAGCCCCCAAAAAGCGCCGCCCGAACCATCTTCAACGTCACCAGTGGTAACTTCCTGGAGATGTACGATTTCATGGTCTTTGGCTACTACGCCACGGCCATTGCTAAAACCTTCTTCCCCGGCGACGACCCGTTCGCTTCCCTGATGCTGACCCTGATGACCTTTGGCGCAGGCTTTCTGATGCGCCCGCTGGGGGCGATTATTCTGGGCGCGTACATCGACCATCATGGTCGCCGCAAAGGCCTGCTGCTGACGCTGGGCCTGATGGCGATTGGCACCCTGACTATCGCGCTGGTGCCGGGTTACGCCACGCTGGGCGCTGCGGCGCCGATTCTGATCCTGCTGGGACGTCTGCTGCAGGGCTTCTCCGCGGGCGTTGAGCTGGGGGGCGTGTCGGTCTACCTGGCCGAAGTGGCGCCGAAAGGGCGCAAAGGCTTTTTCGTCAGCTGGCAGTCGGGCAGTCAGCAGATTGCGGTGATCTTCGCCGCCCTGCTGGGTCTGATGCTGAACCATCTGCTGGCGAAAGAGGCGGTGACAGAGTGGGGCTGGCGTATCCCGTTTGTGGTGGGCTGTTTGATTGTGCCGTTCCTGTTTTATATCCGCCGCACGCTGGAAGAGACTGAAGCGTTCAGCAAACGCAAGCATCATCCGCGCATGACGGAGATCATGCGCTCGGTCGCCAGCAACTGGGCGCTGGTGCTGGCGGGGATGCTGATGGTGGTCACTACCACGGTGATGTTCTACATGATCACCGCCTTTACCCCGACCTTTGGCAAAACCGTGCTGATGATGAGTGATAAGCAGGCGTTCATGGTGACGCTCTGCGTCGGCGTCTCCAATCTCTTCTGGCTGCCGCTGATGGGCGCGCTGTCGGACCGCATCGGGCGTCGTCCGCTGCTGATCGCCTGTACCCTGCTGATGATTGTCACCACCTGGCCGGTGCTGCACTGGCTGGTCGGCTCAGCCAGCTTCGCCCATCTGCTGGAAGCAGAGCTGTGGCTGTCGTTTCTCTATGCCAGCTACAACGGGGCGATGGTGGTCTATCTGGCAGAGATCATGCCTGCTGAGGTGCGCGCGGCTGGTTTCTCCATGGCGTACAGCCTGGCGACGGCGCTGTTTGGCGGCTTTACCCCTGCCATCTCCAGCTACCTGATCCACGCCACCGGCGACAAGGCGATGCCGGGCGTCTGGCTGACCTTTGCGGCCATCTGCGGGCTGATCGGCACCCTGCTGATAGGCCGGATGGTGAAGCAGTATCAGCTGCGCCACAGCGGTACGCCGGTCAGCGCCTCGCTCTAAAAGGCTAAATCGACCACCACGCTGTCGCTGTAGTTTCCGGCGGGCGGCGTGGCCTGCGTCGTCAGGATGCGCGCGGTGTAGTTAAAGCCGCGCGTCAGTCCATCCGCAGAGACTGCGGTCGAGGTCGTGCTGCTCCAGCGCTCCGTCCCTGAGGGTCCCCAGCGATTGCTGGTCGTGCCTTTGTAGATCTCATAGCTCAGACGATTCGTTCCGCTCGCCATATTCCTCACGCTGCTCACCGGGTAGCTGCCATTGCTCAGTCCGACCGTATAGGTGCTGCCTTTGCTGCACAGCACATTGATGGTCTGCGACACCGCAGAGAAGCTGCCGACCAGCGGCGCGCTGCCGAAGCTGATGTTGGGCGAGGTAATGGTGGTGCAGTCATTGGTGAGCGTGGCGGTCACGGTTATCGGGATCACGCCACTGCCGTTCTGTTCGCTTAAGCAGACGTTTCCCACGCTGACACTGGTACAGACGCGATACGTCACGGCCATGTTCAGCGTCACCTGATAGGTGCCGGCGGCCACCACCTGACCGGGAGCGGTGCGCAGGTAAACCGGGATAGCGAAGTTGAGGCTGCCCAGTAACCCCGCCAGATTGACCAGCGTCTGTGACCCATAGACGTAGGCCGCGCCGCCAATCGTCAGTTCACTGGCGCAGGCGCTGTCGGTGCAGAGCCGCACCGGCACATTATCGCTGCCGGTGTCACCGCTGCGTTTCAGGGTGCCGCGCGTGCCGCTGACATTCGTCGCGCCGGTCAGCTGAAACGTAATCTGGTTATTACCCAGCAGCGAGAGCGCGCTGCCCGAGCCACAGTTGACGTTGGCGTTGGTGGTGGTGGCGTTCACGGTGGTATTCGCCACAAATGTCGTGAGGGAGCCGAAGCTGGCGGTGGAGGCGGGAAGGGTACAGGCAGCATAACCCAGCGACGGCAGACAGAGCAGCAGGCCCGCAGGGATCAGCCATTTCAGCAGAATTTTTATCATGGTCGCGCTCCGGAAGAGAAAGTATCAGCGGGCGTGGCGGCGCTGCCCGTGGCCGGTGCAGGCAGCGGACAGGTCAGCGGGCCATAGGTTTTCAGCGCCTGCGGCTGACCGCTGGCGATGTGCAGTTCGGTTTCACAGCGGCGGCCGTCGGGCGTGACCACCGCGATCGGATTGCTGACCGTCAGCGCCTCCATCCAGACAATTCCATCCCAGCCCACATACTCCGTGGGATGATCGGGCCGCACGACCTGGCTTGAGACCGGCAGTGGCTGGCCCTGCGCATCGACCAGAATCACGCTGGCCGATCGCAGCCTCTCTACAGGGAAGTTGAGCAGATAGCCACTCTGACGCCGGACGGCAACGCGCTGCTCAACCTGCGGCGTGGTCATATCGGCGGGCAGATCCAGGGTGTCGATATCATATTTAGCCGGGTAGTAGCTGCTGATGGTGGGCACCAGCAGATAGCCCTGCTGGTTGGTTCGTCCCATCGACTGATTCTCGTAGCGGACGTTGACGTCCGGGTAGCGGGTTTTCACCAGCACAAAGGCGTCGTTGATGGCGTTGGCGGCAAAGACGCTGTTGTCCATCAGTACCAGCGCGCCGGAGAGATCGGCCCACTGCGTGAGGTTGTCGTCGTCGCCATAAAAGCCTCCCGAGGCGTCAACCTGGTTGTTGCGGTAGCGCAGGCTGCCCTGACGGTAATCGCCGCTGTCACCGCTCTGATTCGCCCAGGAGGCATCCCAGGCGAATCCGCCGTCGCTGGGCATGGCGCGTGAGGCGTAGACGCGCTGGCTGTTGCGGCCGCGCCGGTCGCGTTCGGTGCTGATCGCGGCACTGCCCTGTTCACCAAAGGGGATCACCAGCGAGATCGCGCCGGTCCAGCTCTTCTCCTGCTGATCGCGGCTGGCGGAGACGTAGAGGCTGCTGTTGCCCCACAGGTTTTTACTCCAGGAGAGATTCCACAGGCGGGTGCGGTCGCCCTGACCGTCGGTAATATCGATAAAGGCGGCGCCGACGCTGCCAAAACGGTTCAGTGAGACGCTGGCGCTGTACTGCGCACTGCGGCGCGACAGCGCGAAGCGGCTATCTGCCTGACTTCCGGCACGGCTGCCGACCAGCGCCAGGTTGCCAAAGTCGCGGCTGCGCCGGGTCTGCTGCGTGCCGAAATTGAACCAGCGGTTGTTGTACTGATAACCCCAGCTGTATTGCCCGCCGCGCTCGCCATCCAGCTGACTCTGCGCCACCGCGCCGTTTACCACCCCCCAGCTGCCGACGCGCAGCTGGCCGCCCAGCCCGCCCATTGCCAGGTTTTCGCTGCCCTCGGCCTGGCTCTCCAGCGTCAGCCAGTCGGTCATGCCATAACGATACGCGCCGCTGGCGGCGGCCTGTCCGTAATCGAAGTTTTTAATGCCGTAGTTCTCGCGGATCGCCCCGGCGGAAAAGGCGTAATCCGACAGTCCCGCTTTCAGCAGGTTACTGGAGACGTAAAAGGGCATGGTCGTGGTGATGCGTCGGCCTGTTGCATCGGTGGTGGTGATCACCGCATCACCCGCGCCGTTGACGAACGGGACATTGGTCAGCGACCAGGGGCCAGGCTGCACGTTCGCCTGGCTGGAGCGATAGCCATTAATAAACAGATCCACGGTGGAGGGAACGGCGGCCTGGCCGGAAAAGGCGGGCAGCGGGTAGGTGACCAGATCGGGCCGTATGCTGAAGTCGCGACCGATGCGGATGCCGCCGAGCCGCACGCTGCTGCCCCAGGCGAGCGAGTCGCTGACCAGATCCCCGACCCGCCAGCTCACCGCCGCATTTTCATCTTCGTTGCTCCACCAGGTGTCGTAGCGGATGTAGCCATCATCCTGATAAGAGGAACTGCCTTCCAGCTGCTGCTGCCAGACGCCGTTGCTGGAGAGGTGCCCGGCCTCCCCGAACAGCCGCAGCTCATTCCAGGCGGAGAGGCGGGTGCCGCTGTTGTCGGTGCGGCTGGCGTAAAGATCGTAGTTAAGCAGCGCGCCGCTGCTGGTCCGTCCCGGATAGCGCGGCCCGTTTTTCGCCTCGCCAATCACCTGGCCGGGAAGCCACTCTGGCGGCACGGTCAGCAGCAGCCGCTGCCGCGCAGCATCATAATCCACCCTGACCAGGGGCAGGCTGCTGACATCGACCTGCGGCTGCTGGCCCAGCTTTTCCCGCGGCAGACCGGCACGCTGCAGATCGCCGCTGCGCAGCCAGAAGTGACCGTCGCGTTGCTCTGCCGGTACGATATTGCCCTCTGCCTGCTGATTCACCACCAGCTCCAGCATATATTGCTGGCCGCTGTCGCGGGACTGCAGGCTCGGCGGCGGTGGCAGGGAGGAGTAAGTCTCCGCCAGCACGCTATCCGGCGAGCAGGCGTAGCAGAGGCTGGCAACCGCCAGCGCACAGGGATGAAGCGGGTAGCGTCTCATTCAGCACTTACTTCTGAGCCGCGCTGCGCCACGGGCGCTTGTTGACCTCAGCGCTCAGCTCGCCGCTGACCGGGGAGGTGAGCGGCCAGCGATGCATGCTGTCCGCCAGCACATAGCCGTACAATCCTTCCCCCAGCCGGCGACCGCCAATCGTGACATTGCTCAGCCGGGCGTGGCCGCTGCCACTATTAGTCAGCTGAAGCCAGCGCTTGCCGCCGTCGCTGACCTGCTGCCAGCGCAACTCCGGCCGGGCGCTGTCGGTGTTCAGCCCGGAGCCATAGACAAACAACGGCACGGAATAGCGCATCTGAAACGTCAGCCCGGCCTGATTCTCACCGGGATTGCGCGGCGCCGGGATCTCATCCAGCACCACCCGATAGGCCAGCTCTTTACCGGCCGCAGGCGGCGTCTGTTTAATCAGCCTGACCAGCTGCTTCTGGCCCGGCTCCATCCGCACCATCGGCGGGCTGGCCACCACCTGCTGCTGAGTCTGATACTGCTCCTGGCCGCTGACCTGCTGCCAGCTGAAGACGCGGATCTGCATCAGCGTAGTGCTGTTACCGCGATTTTCCAGCCAGAGTTCGCTGGCTTTCTCGTCAGGATTAATGGCGGGATCGATGGGCCAGATCATCACCGAGTTAGCGGCGAAGGCCGGAGAGAGCAGGATGGGGCTCAGCAGCAGCAGAGCGCACAGTGACTTCATGATCATATCCTTGTTTTTTATCGCCTCACCAGCTCAGGGTGACGGTCAGCGTGTCGGTATAAACGCCGGCGCGCGCGGTGCCGGGAAGTTGCAGCTGGCCATAGATCGGCAGCGTAATGTTACCGGCATTGCTGTAGCTCAGCGGCACGGCCTGGTTGACCGGGATCACCGTGGTGCGGCTGGCATTGCTAAAGAGCGTATAGGGAACGGTATTGCTGAAATTGGGCAACTTCAGGTTGCGGGTGGTGGTGTAGTTGTTGCCCTGATTGATGCTCATGCTCAGCGTAGTGCCGGGTGTGCAGGCGAGATTGATGGTCGTGCTCTGCAGAAAGCTGGCGTTGACGGTCGCTGTCGCCACGCCAGACTGCGTGCCGAAATTGAGCGTGCCGAAAACGCCGGTATTAGTACCGGATATCACGCAGCCTGCCACGATCGATGCGGAGACCTGAAAGGTGCTGGTGGGCAGCCCCCAGGCGCTGACGCTCCCTGTCAGCAGAGGCAAAGCACGTGCGATCATCAGGCAGGATCGCCAGAGAACCACCCTCATTGACCTGCGGCAGCAGTTAATAATTCACGGCGACGTTAATGGTATCGGTGTAGGTTCCGGCCGGAATCAGCGGGTTAAAGCCGCCGCCGACCACCCGGCCATAGATGGCGTAGTTGGTGCCCAGCGTCGGATCGTTGGTGCCGCTGGCGGCAATCGGCGTATTGTTGGCAATCGCGGTAGTGAAGGAGGCATCGCTGTAGAGGGTATAGGCGATGCCCTGCGCATTGTCCGATCCCAGCAGCAAATAGCGCGGTGACGCAGAGGCGGTGCCATAGATGGTCGCTGGCGCCGCGTTGCTGCTGGTCACCACCACGTTATAGTCCTGACCGGTGGTGCAGCGCACGTAGATGCCGTTACCGGCGGCGCCCACCAGGGTGGCGTTCAGCGTATCAAAGGTGGCGGCGCTGCTACCAAAGTTCAGCGTACCGAAGTTAACGCCTGCCGTGGCGGACTGACCGTTGACCAGGCAACCGGTGGTCAGCGTGAGGGTGGCATTGATGGTCCCGGAGGTGGTTGCCGCCTGGGTTAAGGTCGGAAGTGACAGCGTTAATCCCGCAGCAGCACACAGAAAAAGCTTGAGTTTCATAATATTTCCTTACGGATTATCAGGAGTCAGTGCTTTTTCACCTGGTATTAATTAACGATTTGGCCCAAAAATAAGAAATAAATAAAGCAGTGCCCGCAACGGGGCTGTCTTAAGAAAAATCTTAGACTTAAGGGTGCTGATTTATATCAGTTTTACTTACTATAGAACAGTTAACGCGTCTGGCGAAGTGCTCCTGATTATTTTTCACTAATCTAATGGTCACTTCAGCCGATAACCCAGTAATAGCAAGGTGTGTAAGCGTAACGGGAAAGCAGAAATCCCTGTTTTTTTCCTCGCGTACAGGCTTTCCGCTTCGGTAATATGTTGCTGTATCAATCAGACATAATAACGATTTACCGGCTCGCTTAGCGGATGCGGGAACAGGATGCTGCGCATCGTTCTCCTGCGCTGGCGGGCGGGTTTTGCCGGAAATAATCCCTGGCGAAATACCGGCATTAAATAACTTTCACCCCCGCGGGGGTTTTCAGATGACTTATCAGACTTTACACAGCACCCGTTCAGCACGGGTGGTGAGGAGTGGCACATGCTGCATATCACCTGGGATAACGTCCTGATCGGCATTTCGCTGATCGTGGCGTTTGTTGCCTCTTTTACAGCCCTGGATACCGCCGGACGGGTGGCGGTCTCCCAGGGCTGGCCTGCCCGATTCTGGCTGCTGGTCGGCGGCACCGCCATGGGAATTGGCATCTGGGCCATGCACTTTATCGGCATGCTGGCGATGATGATGCCGATGACGATGCGCTATGACGTGCCGCTGACGGCAGGCTCGCTGCTGGTGGCGATTCTGGCCGCCATGCTGGCTTTCGGACAGACGGTGGGAGGCGTACATCTCACCCGTTTCCGGCTGCTGCGCGGCAGTCTGATCCTGGGCGCGGGGGTAGTGGTCATGCACTATCTCGGCATGTCTGCGCTGCTGATTGAACCGGGGCCTGACTGGAATCCTCTGCTGGTCGCCCTCTCTGTGCTGATCGCCTTTGTGGCCTCTGCGCTGGCGTTATGGCTGGCGTTTCATCTGCGCCAGGGGGAGCAGCATCTGCTGCTGATGCGCAGCCTGGCCTCCCTGGTGATGGGGATCGCCATCGCCGGTATGCACTACGTGGGCATGGCCGCCGCACGGTTCAGCCCGAGCAGCACCATGCAGCCGCATGGCCTCAGCAATCCGGGGCTGGCGGTATGGGTAACGCTGATCACCCTGCTTATTCTGAGCGTCACGCTGCTGAGTTCCATGCTGGATGCTCAGCTGCGCGCGGCACGGCTGGCGGCGCGGCTCAATCGTGCCAACCAGGAGCTGCGCCAGCTGGCGATGCACGACAACCTGACCGCGCTGCCGAACCGGGTCATGCTGGAGCAGCAGCTCGATCTGGCGATTAAGCAGGCGATGCTGCAGGAGAGCCGCTTTGCCGTGTTCTATATGGATCTGGATGGCTTCAAAGCGGTGAATGACACCTGGGGACATCACGTCGGTGACCGCCTGCTGGTTGCAGTCGCGGAGCGGCTGCGCAGCCAGCTCACGACCACGATGCTGCTGGTGCGTCTGGGCGGCGATGAGTTTGTGCTGATGGCAGAGGCGCTGGATATCACGCCGGCCCGTCAGCTGGCGCAAAAGCTGGTTAAGGTGATCAGCACCCCCTTTGAACTTGACCGCTATGTGCTGCACGTGTCACTCAGCGCCGGCATTGCAATCTTTCCGCTGCACGGGCGAAACCGGCATGAGCTGCTGTTTAATGCGGATGCGGCGATGTATCACACCAAACACAACGGGCGCAATGGCTGGTGCCTGTTTGAACCGGCGATGAGCGATGCGACCCAGCATCAGCTGGAGCTGGCGAACGATCTGTGGGAGGCGATAGAGCGCCAGCAGATGCGCCTGTTCTATCAGCCCAAATTCAGTTCCGGCGGCACCCTGTTACTGGGATTCGAGGCGCTGCTGCGCTGGCAGCATCCGCTGCGCGGGTTACTGACGCCGGAGCTGTTTCTGCCGCGCGCCGAAAAGACTGGACAGATTGTCGCGCTTGGCAACTGGGTGATCGAGGAGACCTGCCGCCAGCTGAGAAGCTGGCACAATCAGGGCCACAGTGACTGGACGGTGTCGGTGAACCTCTCCGCCCTGCAGTTTCATCAGCGCGATCTGCTGACCACGCTGACCCGGACGCTGGCGCACTTCCAGCTGCCAGCCAGCGCGCTGATGCTGGAGATCACCGAAACGATAGCCATGCGCGACCCGCTGTTCAGCCAGCAGCGCATCCGCGAACTGCAGCAGGCGGGTATCAGCGTCGCCATTGATAATTTTGGCATCGGCTATGCCAACCTGCTGCATCTCAAAGATCTGGATGCCTGCGAACTCAAAATTGACCGCAGCTTTATCAACTGCCTGCGGCCCGGCAGTGAAGATGCAACGGTGGTCAGCGCCATGCTGACGCTGGCGCAGAGTCTCAACCTGCGCATGGTGGCGGAAGGGGTGGAAACCGAAGAGCAGCAGCATTTACTCACCAGCTTAGGCTTTGATGCCCTGCAGGGGTATCTGCTGGGCAAGCCTACCCCGGCGGACCGGGTTGACGCGTTCCGTTTCGCCTCACGGCGGCAGCCGGTGGCGTCACTCTCGGGCTGAACGTCACGATAGTTTTCAGCAATCAGAGTAAGTGAAAGCATGCAGCCTGCGCGGCTCATTAACCGCCGGGCGGTGCCGATAACAAAAAGAACACTTTCAGAACTCTCTGTCTAACCACAAGCACGGCTTTTCGCGGGAATGCACTATGTTAGCGACCTCATACGACTCTTTTATTGTTATCGTCTCGATTCTGGTCGCGATGCTGGCTTCGTTTACCGCGCTGGATATGGCAGGGCGGGTGGTGCATTCGACCGGCAAAGTCGCGCTGGTCTGGCTGTTCGGCGGCGGTTTTTCCATGGGGATCGGCATCTGGGCGATGCACTTTATCGGCATGCTGTCGATGAACATGGATATGGTGATGAGCTATAACGCCTCACTGACCGCGCTCTCTGCCGCCATCGCGGTGTGTGCGTCGATATTTGCGCTGTGGCTGGTCTGCCATAGCGATCTGCCCTGGCCGCGGCTGGCGGGCGGCGCGCTGATCCTCGGCAGCGGCGTGGTGGCGATGCACTACACCGGCATGGCGGCCCTGATGTTCTCGCCCGGTATCGTCTGGCAGTGGGGCTGGGTGGGGCTGTCGGTAGTCATCGCCCTGGCGGCCTCTGGCGCGGCGCTGTGGCTCGCCTTTAACCTGCGCGAAGGGCAGACCAGCCGGGTCACGCTGCTGCGGATTGGCGCCGCAGTGGTGATGGGGTTTGCCATTGCAGGTATGCACTACACCGGCATGATGGCCGCCGAGTTTCCCGCGCACAGTCATTCGGTGGGGCAGGGCGTCAACAGCAACTGGCTGGCGATTCTGGTCACCGTGGTCACCCTCTCTATCCTGGGGATTACCCTGCTGGTCTCTATGCTGGATGCGCGGATGCAGGCGCGCACCTCGATTCTCGCCAGCTCTCTGGCGGAGGCGAATCGCGAGCTGGCCCAGCTGGCGCTGCACGATAACCTGACGCGGCTGCCAAACCGCATCCTGCTGGAAGATCGGCTGGAGCAGGCGATCAACAAAGCGAACCGTGAACAGACGCAGTTCGCCCTGATGTTTATGGATCTGGATGGCTTCAAGGCGGTTAACGACGCCTTTGGTCACCATATTGGTGACAGTCTGCTGGTTGGCGTAACCGAGAGAATGAGTCAGCAGATGACCGGCTACTACACGCTGGCGCGGCTTGGCGGCGATGAGTTCGTGCTGCTGGTGGAGATTGACGATCCCAATGATGCCGCGGCCGTCGCCGATAAGCTGGTCAAAGCGGTGGATCGTCCGTTTGATATCTCCCGCTATGAACTGGTGGTTTCCCTGAGTCTCGGAATTGCCGTCTATCCCGGCGACGGAGTGGATGAGCGGGAGCTGATGTTCAATGCGGATGCGGCGATGTACCACACCAAAAATAATGGCCGCAACGGCTATACCTTCTTTCAGCCCTCCATGAATATTCAGGCACAGAGTCAGCTACAGCTGAATAACGATCTCTGGCAGGCGCTGGATAATGATGAGCTGCGCCTCTTCTACCAGCCAAAATTCTGCGCCCCGCGTGGTCCGATCCTCGGTTTTGAGGCGCTGCTGCGCTGGCAGCATCCGCAGCACGGCCTGCTGTCGCCCGACAAATTCCTGCCGATGGCGGAAAAGACCGGGATGATTGTTAATATCGGCAACTGGGTAATTCAGGAAGCCTGCCGCCAGCTGCGCCAGTGGCATCTGCAGGGGCACCCGCACTGGTCGGTGGCGGTTAACCTCTCGGCGTTGCAGTTTGAGCAGTCGAATCTGGTGGAGACGGTGGTTGAGGCGCTGGCAAAACATCAGATTCCGGCCGAGCTGCTGACCCTGGAGGTGACAGAAACCACCGCGATGCGCGACCCCGATGAGAGCGTGCGTATCCTGACCGAGCTGACCCGGCTGGGCGTGAAAGCCTCGATTGATGATTTCGGCACCGGCTACTCGAGCCTGCTCTATCTGAAGCGATTACCGGCCAGCGAACTGAAGATCGACCGGGCCTTTGTGAACGAGCTGCAGCATCAGAAAGAGGATGCCACCATCGTGTCGGCCATCGTGGCGCTGGCGCAGTCGCTGCAACTCAAAGTGGTGGCTGAAGGGGTAGAAACTGCCGAACAGCAGGCGTTTCTGACCAGCCTGGGCTGCAATACGCTGCAGGGCTATCTGCTGGGTAAGCCGGTTCCGCCGGAGCGGGTGCCGGAGCTGACCGACTTTGTCGCGGCAGAAACTGAAGAAACGGTGGCCAGCACGGGCCTGATTGCGGATGGCGATCGGCCGCTGACGCCCGAGGTGGCAGCGGTCTGACGCGCGCGTCGGGGCTGAAAAAGCGTCCCGTGCGCGTTGCGTCAGTGCAACGGGGCTGTTTAAGCGGTTCATGCCGCCTGTCATTGGCCGCCGCGCGTGGTAAAGTCACGCGGTCAGACAAGGAGAGATGAGCCGTGGCGAAATACCAGCGATTGATGGATGAGATTCAGCAGCAGATAGAGGCCGGCATCTGGCTGCCGGGCACACGCTTACCCTCGTTGCGCCAGCAGGTGGCGCAGCAGGGCGTCAGCCTGATGACGGTGCTGCACGCCTATGAGCTGCTGGAGAGCCAGGGCTGGATCGTCTCCCGTCCCCAGTCGGGATACTACGTCGCGCCCCGCGCGCTGGCACCCGCGCCCATGAGCGTGGCGATCAGCGAGCAGGTGGATATCAACGACTTTGTGTTTGATGTGCTGCAGGCAACGCGCGATCCGGCGATAGTGCCGTTTGGCTCCGCCTTTCCCGACCCCGCGCTGTTTCCGCAGCGTCAGCTGATGCGCTCGCTGGCGAATGTCTCCCATCACCTCACGCCAACCGATGCGCTGCATAACCTGCCGCCCGGTAACGCCACGCTGCGACAGCTGCTGGCGCAGCGCTATGCGCGTCAGGGCATCACGCTGTCACCGGATGAAATTGTCATCACCAGCGGGGCGCTGGAGGCGCTGAACCTCAGCCTGCAATCCCTCACCGAGCCGGGCGATTACGTGGTGATTGAGCATCCCGGTTTTTATGGCGCGCTGCAGGCGATTGAGCGGCTCAAGCTGAAAGCGCTGGCGATCCCGGTGGATGCAAAACAGGGCATCGATCTCGTCCAGCTGGAGGAGGCGCTGCAGCGCTGGCCGGTAAAAGCCTGCTGGCTGATGACCACCCTGCAGAACCCGCTCAGCGTCACCCTGACCCCGGAACGCAAGCAGCAACTGGTGGCGCTGCTGGCGTGCTATCAGGTGCCGATGATTGAAGATGATGTCTATGCCGAACTCTGGACAGGCGATGTCGCGCCGCTGCCGGCCAAAGCCTGGGATCGTCAGGGCAACGTGCTGCACTGTGGGTCATTTTCAAAATCGCTGGTGGCGGGATTTCGCGTTGGCTGGGTGGCGGCGGGACAGCATGCGCAGCGTATTCAGCGGCTGCAACTGATGAGCACGCTCTCGACCAGCGCGCCCATGCAGCTGGCGCTGGCGGATTTTCTGGCGACACGGCGTTATGACACCCACCTGAAGCGCCTGCGGCAGATCCTGGCGAAGCGGCAACAGATGGTGCGCCAGGCGCTCCTGAAGGTGCTGCCACCCCAGGCCACGCTCAGCGAGGCGCTCGGCGGTTATTTTCTCTGGGTGACGCTGCCGGAACGGATCAATACCACCCGGCTTTATCAGCGCGCGCTGGCGCAGGGGATCAGTATTGCACCGGGACAGTTATTTTCGGCAGGCGAGCAGTTCAGTCACTGCTTCAGGCTGAATACCGCCTGGCCGTGGGACAGCCGGGCCGAGGCGGCAATCGAAACGCTGGGTCGGTTAATGGCGGAAAGCGGGGCAGATTAAACCCGCGCCGCTTCCTGATGGCCCCAGGTCAGGTAGTAGACATCATAAAAATCAACTTCGCCTTTTTGCGACAGCAGACGCTGGATGCCGCTCTTCACCCGTTCCGGCGTCTCGGGCAGCGACAGAATCCGTGACACGGCCTGCTCGCGCACCGGCTGAACGTAATACCACTCGCCGTTGTAGCAGACGCGCAGATCGAGGGCGTCGATATCCTCAAAGCGATATTTCGGGTTGATGTCCATCAGCATCAGCAGGCTCATCACCAGGACAAAGATGGTCGCAAACCAGAAGGCGGGCCAGCCAAGCATCTCGGTAGTGAAAATCAGCGCAACGCACAGGCCATAGCACAGGTACATCACCGCCCAGAGGCCGGGATGGTTTTTCAGAAACGAGAGGCTGAAGCGCGGCAAATTGTCGCGACGTTCTTCGCGGTTAAGCGTGGCAATCTCGTCAATCAGGATTTGTTTAATAGCGTCCATTGGTTACCTCTCTGTGATCTGCTAGCGATTAGAACAGATAACAGTCAAGGATATCAGAAACAGATCTGTGCGATTTTTATATAACAGTTGAACCGTGACCGGCGTCCTGCTCCGGGCGGCCTGACATTTTGCAACATTTTACCGCAGTCAGAACCGCTTCCCGTGGTGGTGCAGGGCGGGTAACACCCTGTAGTTAACGCCGCATTTGGCTTTAGTCAGCAATATCAGTCAATTATCTCAATTCTGTCGCCTGGCGCACATTGCATTGTGGCGCAGGTTTGCCACACTGATAAAAAAAGCGGAGAACCTGCATGCGTACCCCATCCTCCAGTCTGTTATTGATGATGTCTTTTGCCGCCGGCACCTTTTCGGCCGGGGCGTCTGACAATCCTCAGCACCTGATGCTCGCCATTCCGTCGGGCGGCGTGCCGAATAACCCGTTACCTCTGATTATCTGGCCACGCGTGGTGCCGGAAGAGGAGGAGATCGCCGCATGGTTTGAGAAAACCTTCGAAGAAAACGGCTGGCCACCCGCCTGGCGCTATCCGATTTTCCCTTACACCCACTACCACCCCAACACCCATGAGCTGCTGGGTGTGGCTGAAGGCTGGGCGGAAGTGCTGTTTGGCGGTGACAGCGGCCGGATGGTGACGCTGCGCGCCGGCGATGCGGTGCTGATCCCGGCAGGCGTCGGCCACCGGCAGGTCAGCGCCAGTGAAGACTTTATGGTGGTCGGTGCCTATCCACGCGGCATGTCGCCCGAGACACTGCGCGATGAGCCAGCGAAACTGAAAATGGCGCAGGAGCAGGTGAAAAAAGTGCCTCTGCCGACCCAGGATCCCTTTAACGGAAAAGAGGGGGCACTGACAGAAATCTGGCAGCCGATTGCCGCCATGCAGCCGCAGCCATAAGGGAAGTTGCTTCAGACACGCTGCTGAATAACGACGCGCGAGCCCGTCTCGCGCTTTTACCCCTCTTCCCGCAACCCCGCTCTGCGCCTTAGCCACGCGCGCTCGCCCCGATCGCGACACCATTGAACATTTGCTCACCGCTGCCGATAACTCCCCTGTTAAGATTAGTTATTCTTCTTAATACACTTGTCTTCACAGCCCATTTCCGCTGTAGTCTCCGCAGATGTATTAAGAACATTCCTAAGCCATGACTAGGCTACCGAGCAGCAGGCAAATAACAATGGATAATAACTCTGATGTCATCTATCGCATGCTGGTACAAAGCGTGATCGACTACGCGATCGCCATGCTCAAACCGGACGGAACCGTCGCCAGCTGGAATGAAGGCGGGCTGAACGTTCTGGGTTACAGGCCAGAAGAAATTATTGGCCAGCATGCCGCCGTGTTTTACAACGAAGAGGATCGTCGTCGCGGTCTGCCGCAGCGGGAACTCGATATTGCCGCCACCGTGGGACGTTATGATTACGAAGGCTGGCGCTGCCGTAAAGATGGCAGCACCTTCTGGGCGCATGTGGTGATCTATCCTATCCGCAATGATGTGGCGCAGCTGGTGGGCTTCGCTGTGGTCTGCCGCGACTGTACCCGGCAGCAGGAGCAGCAGCGCAAAGAGCGGGAACAGGAGGCGCGCTTCCGTCTGCTGGTAGAGGGCGTCACCGATTACGCCATCTATATGCTGGATATCGACGGCAACGTCGTGAACTGGAACGCCGGCGCCCAGCGCGCCAAAGGCTATGTAGCCGAAGAGATTGTCGGCCAGCATTTTTCCCGCTTTTACAGCGCGCAGGATCGTCTGAATCACGTTCCCAGCCAGAACCTGCAGATCGCCTATCGCACCGGCCGGTTTGAAGATGAGGGCTGGCGCTACCGCAAAGATGGCAGCGCCTTTTGGGCGCATGTGGTGATCGATACGATCCGTGACGATCAGGGTAAGCTGCTGGGTTACGCCAAGATCACTCGCGACTGTACCGAACAGCAGCGCGTACGCAATGAGCAGCGCGAGCAGGAGCGACGCTTCCGGCTGCTGGTGGAGGGCGTCACGGATTACGCCATCTATATGCTGGATATCGACGGCGTGGTGGTGAACTGGAACGCCGGTGCCGAGCGCGCCAAAGGTTACCGGGCGGAAGAGGTCGTGGGTCAGCACTTCTCGCTGTTTTACAGCGCTCAGGAACGGCTGAACAGAACGCCGGAAGCCAACCTCGGCATTGCGCTGAAGACCGGTCGCTTCGAAGATGAGGGGTGGCGCTACCGCAAAGATGGCAGCGCCTTCTGGGCGCATGTGGTGATCGACGCGATCCACGACGATGACGGCAAGCTGATCGGCTTCGCCAAGATCACCCGCGACCGGACGGAACGCCGTGAGCAGGAGCAGCAGGTGCTGCGCGCCCGTGATCTGGCGGAAGCCCAGAGTACCCAGAAAACGGCGCTCTCCCGTTTTCTCGATAACATCATCGCCAACATCCCCTCCTGCGTGATTGTCGAAGATGCCATTACCCGTGAGATTCTGCTGGTCAATGACCGTACCCAGCAGCTGTTTGGCCTGTCGAAATCGCTGATCGTCAACAAACGGCCGCACGAGTGCATGTCGCCTGAGTTAAGCGACTATTTCAACAATCTGGCGGATGTGGCGCTGCGCAGCGAGGGGATGCATGAGCGTGAACAGCTGCTGATGACCGCCAGCGGTGAGCGCATTCTGCACACCCGCGCCACCGCGATTAATGGTCAGGATGCACGGCGAAACTATCTGATGCTGCTGGTGGAAGATGTGACCGACCAGCGCGCCGCAGATGCCCGTATTCACCACATGGCGCACCATGACAACCTCACCAGCCTGCCGAACCGTCTCCTGTTCCGCCAGCGCCTGAGTGAAGCGCTGCGCAACGCGGGTCAGACGCCGCGTCAGACCGCCGCGCTCTGCCTGGATCTGGATAATTTCAAGAATGTGAACGATGCGCTGGGCCACCAGATTGGCGATGAGCTGCTGCGCAGTGTGGCGAAGCGGCTGCGCAACGTGCTGCGCGATCAGGATACCCTGGCGCGTATCGGCGGCGATGAGTTCGCCATCGTGCTGCCGTCGGTTGCCAGCGGTGACGAGGCGAGCGTGGTCGCGCAGCGGCTGATCGAGGCCATTCGTCCGCCGGTCAACATCGAAGGTCATAACCTCTCGGTCGGGCTCAGCGTCGGTATTGCGCTCAGCACCACCATCACCAACACGCCGGAACAGCTGCTGCGCTGTGCCGACATGGCGCTGTATGAGGCCAAACGCAACGGCCGTAACCGCTTTGAGCACTTCACGCTGGAGATGGACGACGTGGCACGCAGCCGCCGCCTGATTGAAAATGACCTGCGCGATGCGATCAGCGGCGGGCATCTGCGGCTCTACTACCAGCCCATCACCAATGGCGACCACCACACCATTATTGGCTATGAAGCGCTGATGCGCTGGCATCATCCGATTCGTGGCCTGATCATGCCCAACGACTTCATTCCGATTGCGGAAGAGACCGGCCTGATTCATATGCTGGGCGCGTTTGCGCTCTATGAAGCCTGTCGCGAAGCGGCGAGCTGGGAAGGCAACCAGTCGGTGTCGGTTAACCTCTCACCGCTGCAGTTTAAAAACAGCTCGCTGGTGCCGGTGGTGGAGGGCGCACTGCAGGAGTCCGGGCTGGATCCGGCGCGGCTGGAGGTGGAGATCACCGAATCGGTGCTGCTGGATGATTCGCTGGGGAATATCCGTACCCTGCAGAATCTCAAGGCGCTGGGCGTGCAGATTGCGCTGGATGATTTTGGTACCGGCTATTCGTCGCTGAGCTATCTGCGATCTTTCCCGTTCGACAAAATCAAAATCGACAAATCCTTTATTAACGACATGGGGGACAGCCGTGAGGCGCTGGCGATTATCCGGGCCATTACCGGCATGAGTCGCAGTCTGGATATCCAGATCACCGCCGAGGGGGTGGAGAGCGATGAGCAGTTTATGAAGCTGCGCGATGAGGGCTGTACGCTGTTCCAGGGCTTCCTGTTCGGGCGTCCTCAGCCGTCGGAACTGCGGCTGAAAACGCTGGGTCAGTCGTAAAGGCCATGCTGCTGAACCGGCGCATGGCTGAGGTTGTCGCGGATGCGGCGCACCGATTCGCGCACCACCAGCCGGCCATTCAGCAGCAGGGTGCCGGCCGGGGTGGCAGGATTGAGTCGCATCTCCTGCAGCACTTTCACGGCGGCGGCCCCCAGCTCATCACGCGGCACCTGCACTGAGGTCAGGGGAATATCGTGGATGGCGGCCAGGTTAAAGCCATCCATGCTCATGACCGAAATATCCTGCGGCACCCGCAGGCCCGCCTGCTCCAGCGCGCTGACCGCACCTGCGGCAATGTAATCACCGCTGGCCAGAATGGCGGTCGGGCGCAGCACGTCCGGGCAGTGGCGCAGATATTCACCGAGCCGTTCCGCCGCTTCATTGCTGCTGAAGCTGTTCAGCGTCAGCAGATGCTGACGGCTGTCGAAGCGCAGATTCATCGCATGCCAGGCGTCACGCACCCCCTGCAGCCGCTGCTCCATGGTGTAGCGGCGCAGGCAGTGCAGCGACAGGATCTGCCGGTGCCCCTGCTCAAACAGGTAGCGGGCTGAAAACTCCCCAATCAGCTGATGATCCGGCGAAACCGAAGGCAGCCGCATACGGCGATCGCGGGCGTTAATCAGCACGCAGGGTTTGTTCATCTCCGCCGCCAGTTGATGAATGTGCTCATCATCAATGCCGATCAGGATTGCCGCTTCGGTCTGCTGCATCTTGTCGATAAACAGCGCCGCGTCACTCTCCACCTCTTCCAGCGGAGAGTAGCGCAGCCGCACCTCGTGCGGCTCCACTGCCTGACTGATCCCCTGAATCACTTTGTAGTAGAAGATGTCACTGCGCACGTCGAAGGCACGCGGCGGCGCGAAGACCATCAGATTATTCAGCAGCAGGCGACCGCTGTGCAGGTTATCCAGCACACCCTGCTGCTGCGCCACGGCCAGCACCTTGTCGCGGGTGGCGGGGCGGGTGTTGGCTTTGCCCGCCAGTACCCGTGACACCGTGCTGATCGAAACGCCGCTCAGCGCCGCAATTTCGCTTACTTTCAGCCTTTGTTTCATTCTGTGATCGCCTTCAAATCTGCCAGTGAAAAATTTTTCATAACCTGCTGAATCGCGTCAGATGGGCGTTTCAGTGTCATTTCCTGCCGGTAATCAGCCTACCATGAAAAGAGTTGCAAAAAAGAGGCTGTACCCACGTTTCGCACTTTTCTAAGTTCGCTAAAAGGACACGCGGTACGCCAGCAGGCGGTGTGATTTATCAATGGAAATCAGGAGTGGCACTATGAGCCTCGAATCGACAACCAAACCCGTCAGTGCTTCACGCACGGTGCGCGTGATTAAAAATTTACGCTGGTGGATGCTGGGGATGTTCCTGCTGGGTGTGACCGTTAACTACATCACCCGCAACTCACTCGGCATTCTGGCACCGGAACTCAAAACCAGCCTCAACATGAGTACCGAACAGTACTCCTGGGTGGTGGCGGCGTTCCAGCTGGCCTACACCCTGTTTCAGCCGGTCTGCGGCTGGCTGATCGATGTGATTGGCCTGAAAATGGGCTTCCTGATCTGTGCGCTGGTCTGGTCGGTCACCTGTCTGCTGCACGCGGGGGCCGGAAGCTGGCTGCATCTGGCGTTGCTGCGCTTTGTCATGGGGGCGTCTGAAGCGGCCGCCACGCCAGCTAACGCCAAAGCGATTGGTGACTGGTTCCCGAAAAAAGAGCGGCCGGTGGCAGCAGGCTGGGCGGGCGTCGGCTTCTCCATCGGGGCGATGCTGGCACCGCCCATTATCTACGTTTCCCACATCAACTTTGGCTGGCAGGGCGCCTTCCTGCTGACAGGCAGCCTGGGGCTGCTGTGGGTGCTCTTCTGGTGGTGGGGCTATCACGCTCCGCAGAGCCATCCGCGCCTTTCTGCTGAGGAGCGCGATTTTATCAATCAGGACAACGAAGCCATCGGCGAGAAGCTGCCGTTCTTCAAAGCGCTGAAAGTGATTGGTAAAGAGAAGAAGTTTTACGGTATTGCGATTCCGGCCTTTCTGGCTGAACCCGCCTGGGCGGTGCTGAGCTTCTGGGTGCCGCTCTACCTCGCCAATGAGCGCGGCATGGATCTGAAGCAGATCGTGATGTTTGCCTGGCTGCCCTTCCTGGCGGCTGACCTTGGCAGCGTCGCCAGCGGTTATCTCACCCGCATTTATGTGCGCTGGTTCGGTTTTACCCGCGTCAACTCGATTGTCGCCAGTTCGGTGACGGGCGCGCTGTTAATGGTTTCGCTGGCGCTGATGACGCTGGTGAAAGATCCCCTGCTGGCTATCGCGCTCATCTCCATCGGTGGCTTCGGGCATCAGGTCATCTCCTGCATGCTCAGTGCGCTGGTGGTGGAGCGTTTCGATCGCCGTCAGATGGCGACGGTCAACGGTATGCGCGGCTCCTGCGCCTGGATTGCCAGCTTTATCTTCTCGCTGATTATCGGCGTCACCGCCGACACCATCGGCTTTAATCCGCTGTTTGTGGCGATGGGCTTTTTTGACCTGATTGGTGCCGTTTTCCTGGTGATGCTGATCGCCGATCGACGCCAGCGCCCGGCTAACCCATAAGGATATCGTGATGAAAACCCTGAAGAACTGGACGCTGCATCAGCAGGCCGACCACTTTGTTGAACTCAAGGTCGAAGAGCGGCATCACCTGCGGCTTTACGTGCTGGAGGAGAAGCTGATGCGCGTTCTGCTGAAGCGCGATGGCGAGCTGGCGCTGGACCGCACCTGGAGCATTGCGCCGGTTACGGATGTGCCCTGGCAGGGACGGGATCGTGAGGCGCTGGACGGCTTTACGCTGCCGCCCTTTCAGGTTGAGCACGATGCTCAGCAGCTGCGCCTCAGCACGTCACGGCTGCGGGTTACGGTGCATCAGCCGCTCTGCCTGAGCTGGGAGCAGTTTGATGGTGAGAACTGGCAGCCGCTGACCGCCGACCGTCACACCGGCGCCTATCTGCTCAACGCGCACGGGGATGGGGTGGAGCACTATCAGCGTCGTCAGCCCCAGGATCGGGTTTACGGTCTGGGCGAGAAGAGCGGCGACCTGAACCGCGTCAACCGGCGCTTTGAGATGCGCAATTTGGACGCGATGGGCTACAACGCCGCCAGCACCGACCCGCTCTATAAACATATTCCGTTTACCCTGACGCAGCGCGATGGCGTCAGCTTCGGTTTGTTTTATGACAACCTCAGCAGCAGCTGGCTGGATCTCGGTAACGAACTGGATAACTACCATCTGCCTTACCGCCGCTACCGCGCTGAGGCGGGCGACCTTGATTACTATATGATGCTGGGCCCGACGCTGCTCGACGTCACCAAAGCCTTTGTCCGCCTGACCGGACGGACACTGTTTCAGCCGAAGTGGAGCCTGGGCTACAGCGGCTCGACCATGCACTACACCGACGCGCCGGATGCGCAGCAGCAACTGCAATCCTTTATCCGTCTGTGTCACGAGCATGAGATTCCCTGCGACTCGTTCCAGCTCTCTTCCGGCTATACCTCGATCAATAACAAGCGCTACGTGTTCCACTGGAACTATGACAAAGTCCCGAATCCCGACGGCCTGAGCGCGGCGTTTCACGATGCCGGGATGAAGCTGGCGGCTAACATCAAGCCCTGTCTGTTGCAGGATCATCCGCGCTATCAGGAGGTGGCGGACCGGGGGCTGTTTATTCGGGACTCTGAGCAGGATCGCCCTGAGCGCTCGGTGTTCTGGGATGATGAGGGTTCGCACCTCGATTTTACCCATCCGGAGGCGGTGCGCTGGTGGCAGGAGAACGTTACCCGACAGCTGCTGGAAAAGGGTATCGACGCCACCTGGAACGACAACAACGAATATGAGGTGTGGGATGGCGAGGCACGCTGTCACGGCTTTGGTCAGCCGATCGCCATCAAGCATATCCGGCCGGTAATGCCGCTGCTGATGATGCGCGCCTCCATGGAAGCGCAGCAGCAGTTCGCCCCGAACAAGCGTCCCTATCTCATCTCGCGTTCCGGCTGCGCCGGGATGCAGCGTTACGTGCAGACCTGGAGCGGGGATAACCGCACCAGCTGGCAAACCCTGCGCTATAACATCCGCATGGGGCTGGGCATGAGCCTGTCGGGGCTGTTTAACGTCGGACACGATGTCGGGGGATTCTCGGGCGATAAGCCCGATGCCGAGCTGTTTGTGCGCTGGGTTCAGAATGGCGTGATGCATCCGCGCTTTACCATTCACTCATGGAATGATGACCACACGGTGAACGAACCCTGGATGTACCCGGAGGTGACGCCGATGATCCGCGAGGCGATCCGGCTGCGCTATCGTCTGATGCCTTATCTCTACACGCTGGCCTGGCTGGCCAGTTCGGAAGATGAGCCGATGCTGCGTCCGACCTTCCTCGACCACGAGCAGGATCCGCGAACCTATGAGGAGTGTGATGATTTCATGCTGGGTCGCGATCTGCTGGTCGCCAGCGTGGTGGAGCAGGGCGCGCGCAGCCGTCAGGTTTATCTGCCCCGTCATGCCGGTGGCTGGTATGACTGGCACAGCGGCAGGGCGTTTGCGGGCGGCGAGACGATCACACTGGATGCGCCGCTCGATCGGCTGCCTTTGCTGGTGCGGGCCGGTGCGGTCATTCCGCTGGGTGAGTGTGAAAGCACGACCGATGCGCGGCGCGACACGGTGCGGCAGTGGCAGATATGGCCTGCACCTGAAGGGGTAACGACGCAGGGACAAACCTTTGACGATGATGGTGAGAGTCACGGCTGGCAGCAGGGGAACGCCCTGTGGCTCAGCTGGACGTTATGCAGCAGCGCCACGCGCATCGATCTGACTGTGGAAAAACGCGGTGATTATCAGCCTGCCTGGCGGGAGATCGCGCTGTTACTGCCTGCGGGTGAAGATCGTGAGCTGTGGGTGAATGGCGAGAAAGCGGCGAGTTACCGGCTGCAGTAGCTGTGTTGAGGTGGCAGTGAAGAAAAGTCCGGCCCCGAAGCGGGGCCGTTAAGGGCAACAGCAAAACCGGACCTGCTTCGCTGTGAGATCGTGCCTGAGCAGGAAATACGGTCAGATCGGAAAGACGCAAAAGCCATCATCCATGACACGCTCGACCCGCGCCATCCATGACGCGGGACGCTTTCCTCTTCTGACCGTATTCCCTGCTAACTGAGCTTTATCATGGCTTTCTGAAAGCGTACCAGGGACGTGTCAGCAGTCTGAACCGACCTGAAAGAGATTACTCCGCGTGGTTCTCGGTGCTCATGCGGCCCAGATCTTTGTCGACCAGGAAGAGACCGTTGCCGCTGTTGCTGACCAGCGCCAGTTTATCCAGCACGGTTTTGAACAGCTTCTCTTCTTCGTGCTGCTCGGCAACATACCACTGCAGGAAGTTGAAGGTGGAGTAATCCTGTGAGGTCATGGCGGCATGCGCCAGCTCATTGATTTTACGGGTGATAAGCTGCTCGTGCTCCAGAGCCTGCTCCAGAATCTCATTGAGTGAGTTAAAGGAAACCGGCGGTGCCGCAATGGTTCCCAGTACCGGCATTGCGCCGGTGTCGCTCAGGTAATCAAACAGACGCTGCATGTGCTGCATCTCTTCACGTGAGTGCATTTTCAGGAAGGACGCGGCGCCCTCAAAGCCTTTGTCACAGCACCAGGCACTCATTTGCAGATAAAGATTGGCAGAGAAAAATTCCAGGTTCAGCTGGTCGTTTAAACGTCCAGTCATTTCAGCAGTCAGCATGGCCGAGTCCTTTTTACGAAGATGTTAATTAAACAGGCAGATGCGGCGAATTATGCATCAAATATGTTAGTAATGTGAAGCCTTTTTCGCAAAATAGGGCAATTTATCTGTTTGATTTAAATAGAATTATTCAGCAATTTGAATGCGACCAATTCTCATTTTGTATTACAGGTTATCGGCCTGACAACAGAGGGGACGGCACCACGCTAGTGCACCTGTACAGCATCCTGCTGGTGCAATCGCCCTGATGGCGGCATACGAGCGCGGCTACCGGATACGGCCAGCAGGCACGCATCCGCAGCGGACACAAAAATAAATTTCCGTCCAGTCGCGCATATCGCGGGGATGAGAGAGCCGGAGAGGCGAAACAGGGCAGGATTAAAGGCTGACTGCGTCAGCACTGGCATAAATCCTGCTTAGAACTCAGTTCCATATATTGAAACTTGCCCCGACAGGGAACAGGGGCAGGTCAGGTGATCAGGAGAAAATCATGTCAGATGAAACCCGCGTTACACCGATGAAAATGACGGCGACCCGAGGCAGTTATGTCGCGTTAATTTTTGCCATTCTGTTTTTTTCCGGGCTCTTTTATAACGTCGACGGCCTGAAATGGCTTGGCGCGTTTGATTTCACCACGCTGGGCGGCAGTTTTGGCACCATGAAAGATCCCGCCAGTAACACCTTTCTCGGCGCAGGCGGGCTGAGTGCCAAAGCCGGCTTCCTGTTCGCCCTGTCGCTGACGCCTACCGTCATGCTGGCGCTGGGCGTGCTGGAGATTTTTACCCACTACGGTGCGATTCGGGCGGCGCACCGGCTGCTGACGCCCTTACTCAGACCTCTGATGGGGCTGCCGGGGCATTGCGGGCTGGCACTTATCACCGACCTGCAAAGCACCGACGCGGGTGCAGCGTTAACGAAAGAGATGGCCGATCAGAAGCAGATCGGTAAGAAAGAGGTGGTGGTCATGAGCGCCTGGCAATATTCCGGGGCCGGGTTAATCAATAACTACTTCGCCATCGGTTCCGCACTCTTTGCCTCAATGACGCTGCCGATCATCATTCCGCTGTTAGTCATGTTCGCGCTGAAATTTGTCGGTGCGGCCATCACGCGCGCTGTGCTAAACAGTGTTTATAAGAAGGATTTTATCGATGGAAAATAAAAGCGTTACTGCCAGCAGCAACCCGTTTGACGTATTTGTTACCGGCGCACGGAAAGGTTTTCATATCGCCATCCACAACCTGATGCCGAATGTGGTGATGGCCTATGTGCTGGCGGAGGTGCTGAATCTGCTGGGTATCATGCAGTTCCTTGGCCATGTTTTTGCACCGGTCATGGGGCTGTTCGGCTTGCCGGGTGAGGCGATCACGGTGCTGCTGACGGCCTGGCTCTCGTCGTCGGCGGGAACCGGTGTGGCGGTCAGCCTGCTGACCAAAGGGCTGCTGACCGGGGCAGATATCACCATCCTGGCGCCGGCGATTTTTCTGATGGGATCGCAACTGCAATATATGGGACGGCTGCTGGGTGTGGCCGATGTACCCAAAAAATACTGGCCGCTGCTGATGCTGGTCAGCATCATCAACGCGCTGATCGCCATGTCTGTTATGCGTCTGTTTATTCAGGAGTAACGTTTTGACTAAGGTACTGGAGCATTATCACACGCTGCATGAAATCCCGGAGCTCGGTTTTCAGGAGTTCAAAACCTCGGCCTATATCGCTGACCAGCTGGAGAAAGCGGGCCTGAAGGTGACGCGCAACATTAACAACACCACCGGTATCGTGGCGGAGATTGACAGCGGTGTCCCGGGGCCGGTGCTGGCCCTGCGGGCGGATATGGATGCACTGGGACACGTGATCGACGGTGTCCCCTGCGCGCGGCACACCTGCGGTCACGATGGTCACTCGTCGGTGGTGCTGACGGCGGCCGCGGCTCTGCTGCAGGAGGGCACAGTGAAACGTGGCCGGCTGAAAATCCTGTTTCAGCCCGCCGAGGAGCTGGGCGCCGGTGCGCTGTCGATGATCGAGGGAGGCGCGCTGGATGATGTAGAGATGATTCTGGGCTTCCATCTGCGTCCGCTGGAGGAGTGCGTCGTGGGGCAGGCGGTGCCAGCGGTGCTTTACTCCGCCTGCAGCACGCTGGAAGCGACAATTAAAGGCCAGCCTGCCCATGCGGCGCGTCCGCATCTGGGCGTGAATGCGCTCGATGCCGCCGTTCAGGCGGTGCAGGCAGTCAACGCCCTGCATCTCTCTCCCGGCCTGACCTGGAGCGTTAAAGCAACCCGTTTCCTGTGTGATGCCGGGGTAACAAACTCGGTGCCGGATGAAGCCCGTGTGGTGTGGGATCTGCGCTCTCAGGAGAATGGACCGATGACCCAGCTCAAAGAGCAGGTCATGCGCGCCATTACCCACAGCGTGGCGGCGCTGGGGGCCAGCGCCGAGGTCCGGGTGCTGAAAGAGATGCCTGCGGCCGAGATCGATGATGAAGCTACGGCGGTGATCCGCGCCGCTATCGTTGAGGTACTGGGCGAAGCGGGTGCACTGCCAGCCCGCACGACGCCAGGCAGCGAGGACTTTTTCTACTATCCGGTGAAGCGTCCGGGAGTGAAAGCGGGATTCTGGGGGCTGGGTACTAACCTGACGCCAGGGCTGCACCATCCCGATATGCGATTTGACCTCAACTCGCTGGAGATCGGCGTGCAGATCTTCAAAGCCTGCGTCAGAAAGGTGCTGGGATAACAAAAACAGGGCGGGCGCGGGTCAGCCCCGCCCTGAGCCACTCTTCACCGTGCTATCTCCGCTAAATCCTGCCCCTTCCCCTGTAGGCCGCGCGCGCAAAATATTGTATGCTATGCCGCCTTAAAGCTGACCAGGTAACCGGAATTCACGCCAATGTAACTTCGCGCTGACCCGCCAACGATAAAAGATCGTTCTGGCACCGTTTACCCGCCGGTAAGGTTCTGCCGGCCACCGTGATTTATCAGCAGCGCCTGTGACCCGCGCTGCTCCATTGAGAAGAATTCATGTCTAATCCCTTTTTAGAAGAGGTGGCACGCCGCCGCACCTTCGCGATCATTTCGCATCCGGATGCCGGTAAAACCACGATTACCGAAAAAGTGCTGCTGTTCGGACAGGCTATCCAGACTGCCGGTACGGTTAAAGGCCGCGGCTCTAACCAGCACGCTAAGTCGGACTGGATGGAGATGGAGAAACAGCGTGGTATCTCCATTACGACCTCGGTGATGCAGTTCCCTTACCGTGACAGCCTGGTGAACCTGCTGGATACCCCAGGTCACGAAGATTTCTCGGAAGACACCTACCGCACCCTGACCGCCGTGGACTGCTGTCTGATGGTGATCGATGCCGCGAAAGGCGTCGAGGATCGTACCCGTAAGCTGATGGAAGTCACCCGTCTGCGCGATACGCCGATCCTGACCTTTATGAACAAACTTGACCGTGACATCCGCGATCCGATGGAGCTGCTGGATGAGGTGGAAAGCGAGCTGAAAATCGCCTGCGCACCGATCACCTGGCCGATTGGCTGCGGCAAGCTGTTCAAAGGGGTTTATCATCTCTACAAAGATGAGACCTATCTCTACCAGTCCGGTAAAGGGCACACCATTCAGGACGTGCGCATCGTGAAGGGGCTGAATAACCCGGAACTCGACAGCGCCGTCGGTGAAGATCTGGCGACGCAGCTGCGTGAAGAGCTGGAGCTGGTGCAGGGTGCCTCGCACGAGTTTGAGCAGGAAGCGTTCCTGAGCGGCGAACTCTCGCCGGTCTTCTTCGGTACCGCGCTGGGTAACTTTGGCGTGGATCATATGCTGGATGGCCTGGTCTCCTGGGCGCCGCGTCCGATGCCACGTCAGACCGACACCCGCACTGTCGAAGCACAGGAAGAGAAGTTCACCGGCTTTGTCTTTAAGATCCAGGCAAACATGGACCCGAAACACCGTGACCGCGTCGCCTTTATGCGTGTGGTGTCCGGGAAGTATGAAAAGGGGATGAAGCTGCGTCAGGTGCGCACCGGCAAAGATGTGATGATCTCCGATGCGCTGACCTTCATGGCGGGCGACCGTTCCCATGTGGAAGAAGCCTATCCTGGCGACATCATCGGCCTGCATAACCACGGCACCATTCAGATCGGCGACACCTTTACTCAGGGTGAAAATATGAAGTTCACCGGGATTCCGAACTTCGCGCCAGAACTGTTCCGCCGTATCCGTCTGCGCGATCCGCTGAAGCAGAAACAGCTGCTGAAAGGGCTGGTTCAGCTGTCGGAAGAGGGCGCGGTGCAGGTGTTCCGCCCGGTGCACAATAACGATCTGATCGTGGGTGCGGTCGGGGTGCTGCAGTTCGACGTGGTCGTCGCACGCCTGAAGAGCGAATATAACGTCGAAGCGATCTACGAAGCGATCAACGTCTCTACGGCGCGCTGGGTTGAGTGCGACGACGTGAAAAAGTTTGATGACTTCCAGCGTAAAAACGAAGTTAACCTGGCGCTCGATGGCGGCGATAATCTGACCTATATCGCGCCTACCATGGTCAACCTCAATATTACCCAGGAACGTTATCCGGACGTTCGTTTCCGCAAAACGCGCGAGCACTGATCGCGCTGTTTCCGGGCCATTCCAGCAGGGAATGGCCCTGTTTTCCCCGCTACAGACTCCTCCTAAAAACCCTGTTTTTCTGCTGTTTTAACGTGCGATCAACCAGTTAGCCAGGCAAATCACAAAATGCCGACTATGATTATTCTATCGGACGGCGAAAGAGACTTCTCTTGTCCTTACGTCCTGTAACGCAGCGGCACCTGTGCTGCTGTTTCGCCCACAGTTTTGGGTGAGTTAACTGATAGAAGGAAGATATCGATGAACAAGACTAAGATTGCTAAAACCCTGATGGCCGCCATGATTGGCTCAGCACTGATCAGCGGCAGCGCCCTGGCTGACGAATCACTTTCTCAGAAAGCGTCTCAGACTGCCGACAGCGCGGGTTCGAAAATCGATAGTTCTATGAAAAAAGTCGATGGTTATATGGATGACAGCGGCATCACCGCCAAAGCCAAAGCGGCACTGGTGGATGACGACGCCATTAAAAGCACGGATATCTCGGTAAAAACGCATCAGGGCGTCGTGACCTTAAGCGGTTTCGTCACCTCACAGGATCAGGCTGAAAAGGCTGTGGCTGTGGTGCAGAAAATCGAAGGTGTTAAATCCGTCAGCGACAAACTACACGTCAGAGACAGCAAAACCACTTCTGTGAAAGGTTATGCGGGCGATGCCGCAACGACCAGCGAAATTAAAGCTAAGCTATTAGCGGATGACATTGTTCCGTCGCGCAACGTTAAAGTTGAAACCACCGACGGCGTTGTTCAGCTTTCAGGGCATGTGGCGAGTAAAGCACAGTCAGACCGTGCTGAAAGCATCGCTAAAGCCATTGAAGGCGTGAAAAGCGTTAAGAATGACCTGACGGTTAAATCTTAATGGCTGCAGTGCGGTCACGGTTGTGGCCGCACGAATAAAAGAGACCCATCCGGGGATGAAATAAGCAGTTCGAATTTAAATAGGGTAAGGAGAGGCTTATGTTTCGTTGGGGCATTATTTTTCTGGTGATCGCACTGATTGCTGCAGCGTTAGGTTTTGGCGGTTTAGCGGGTACAGCAGCATGGGCAGCTAAAGTTGTCTTCGTTGTTGGTATTATCCTGTTCCTCATCAGCCTGTTTACCGGCCGTAAAAAGCTTTAGCCGATGAGTCCTGCAGTGTAATGCAACGCAAAGCATAGAGCGGAGACCAGTCATCGTCAGCGACAGACGTGAAGAGAGGGACACCTTCATATCGCGACGGTGGTAAGCCTGCCTGGCAGGTTTACCGGTTAAAGGAATAGAGGACTGGTTCTCCGGAATGCTGCCGCTGCAAGCGGATTGCTCCCCCAGCCTGCCCGGAGCCCTTCTGAGGTTCGCACAGTGGGTATACGCATTCCTGTCACGCTTGGTGCCATTGAACCTCTGGCACTGATCCCCTTTAAATCGCAGAAGATTGCCCTGGTGTGTGAAGGCGGCGGTCAGCGCGGTATTTTCACCGCCGGTGTCCTGGATGAATTTCAGCGCGCCCGATTTAACCCGTTTCATCTGATGCTTGGCACCTCTGCCGGTGCACAAAATCTCTCTGCCTATGTCTGTGGTCAGCCCGGCTATGCCCGGCGCGTCATTACCCGATATACCACCAGCAAACTCTTTTTCGATCCGCTGCGCTTTGTGCGCGGGGGAAATCTTATCGATCTCGACTGGCTGATTGAGATTACCCGCAGTGAATTTCCGCTGGCGATGAGCAGTGCAGAGCAGATGTTCTCCAGCGGCCGCGAATTTTATATGTGCGCCTGCCGCAGTGACGATTACACCCCTGGCTACTTCACGCCCACTGCCGACAACTGGCTGGATCTGATCAAAGCCTCCAGCGCTATCCCCGGCTTTTACCGGCTGGGGGTCAATCTGGAGGGGATCAGCTATCTCGACGGCGGCATCAGCGATGCCATTCCGGTGCGGGAGGCGGCCCGTCGCGGGGCTGACACCATCGTGGTGATCCGCACCGTGCCGTCGCAGATGTTCTACACGCCGAAATGGTTCAGGCGGATGGAGCGCTGGCTCAGTACCGGCGCGTTGCAGCCAATGGTGAATGTGGTCAACCGGCACGAGCAGAGCTATCGGGAAATTCAGCAGTTCATTGAGAATCCCCCCGATGATTTGCGTATCATCGAAATCTTTCCGCCGCATGCGCTGGCCAGCAGTGCGCTTGGCAGTCGCATCAGCGCACTGAATCAGGATTATCATCTGGGACGGCGCTGCGGCCGCTATTTCCTCGCGACGCTGGGGCAGTGGCTGAGCGATGCGGAACCGCTGACCTCGCCGCGCATCGTCACGCCGGCTGCCCCGGTGGCGAACGCGCCCGATACCCGCCAGATTATCACGCCGCCGCTGGCGGATAACGATGAGCATTACGACAAAGGATCGCTGGCATGAAGTTTATCGACACGCACTGCCACTTCGACTTTCCGCCGTTTGAGGGGGACATTCCCGCCAGCCTGGCGCGCGCCGCTGAGGCGGGCGTGGAGAAAATCATCGTTCCGGCGATTGATGCCAGCCGCTTTGAGCGGGTCTCTGCGCTGGCCGCGGCGCATCCGGCCTTATATGCCGCGCTGGGGCTGCATCCGATTGTGATTGAAGCGCATCAGGCCTCCCATCTCGACCAGCTTGAAACGCTGCTGCAACAGCGACCGCGTAAGCTGGTGGCGATCGGCGAGATCGGGCTGGATCTCTATCGCGACGATCCGCAGTTTGATAAGCAGCAGCGCTTTCTTGAGGCGCAGCTTAAGCTGGCGAAAACCTATCAGCTGCCGGTGATCCTGCATTCACGGCGCACGCATGACAAACTCGCGCAGATCCTGCGTCGTCACGATCTGCCGCGCCGTGGCGTGGTGCATGGTTTTGCTGGCAGCCTGCAGCAGGCGCAGGCTTTTATCCGGCTGGGCTATGCGATTGGCGTTGGCGGCACCATCACCTATGAGCGCGCCAGCAAAACCCGTCAGACCGTGGCGCAGCTGCCACTCTCTTCGCTGCTGCTGGAAACCGATGCCCCTGATATGCCGCTGCAGGGCTTTCAGGGTCAGCCCAATCGTCCTGAACGGGCTCGTCGGGTGTGGGAGGTGCTCTGTAGCCTGCGTGACGAGTCACCTGAAGAAATTGCCGATGCCCTGTGGCACAACAGCCAGCAGCTGTTCCGGCTCGATCCCGCCTTTCCGGCGCTGCGCCCATAAATGTGATAATAGTAACATCACATCGCCTGACGTATAATGGCCATTAATCCGCGTTATCTGCGATTTTTGTCACAGCCTGCGTGGTAATTTTGCACCAATTTCTTATTTCTATGTGACTGCTGGCACATATCAGGCCGCTTCAGAGTGTTATTATTATAACATTCCGCCGGCGAGCCGGTGGGTTGCACCCCGATTCTTTGGAGAGCCTCATGACCGATATCAAACACCTCGCCCTGCGCGCCCTGAAACTGATGGATTTGACCACCCTGAATGAGGACGACACCGATGCAAAAGTGATCGCCCTGTGCCATCAGGCCAAATCCCCGGCAGGCAACACCGCCGCAATCTGTATCTATCCGCGTTTTATTCCGATTGCGCGTAAAACGCTGCGCGAGCAGGGCACGCCGGAGATTCGTATCGCCACGGTGACGAACTTCCCGCACGGCAATGATGACATCGACATTGCGCTGGCCGAGACCCGTGCCGCAATCGCCTACGGTGCCGATGAAGTGGATGTGGTGTTCCCCTATCGCGCGCTGATCGCCGGGAACAGTCAGGTCGGCTTCGATCTGGTCAAAGCCTGTAAAACGGCCTGTGCCGAAGCGAATGTGCTGCTGAAAGTGATCATCGAAACCGGTGAGCTGAAGCAGGAAGCGCTGATTCGTCAGGCGTCAGAAATCGCCATCGACGCCGGTGCCGACTTTATCAAAACCTCTACCGGCAAAGTGCCGGTCAACGCGACGCCCGAAGTGGCGCAGATCATGATGAATGTGATCCGGGATAAAGGCGTCAGTGAGCAGGTTGGCTTCAAACCTGCGGGCGGCGTGCGCACCGCGGAAGATGCCGCACTCTATCTGCAAATGGCGGAAGAGACGCTGGGCGCCGACTGGGCCGATGCGCGCCATTTCCGCTTTGGTGCCTCCAGCCTGCTGGCGAGCCTGCTGAATACCCAGGGTCACAACAGCGACACCAGTAAAGCCGGTTACTGATCCTTCTGGCGGTCGCGGACCGCCTTTTCCCCACCGCATCTTTTCTGAACCAGGGGGCTTTCGTGTTCCTGCCACAAGAAATTATTCGTAAAAAACGTGACGGCCATGCGCTGACTGAAGAGGAGATTCGCTTCTTCATCAACGGCGTGCGCGATAACAGCGTTTCGGAAGGCCAGATTGCTGCGCTGGCGATGACCATCTATTTTCATGATATGACCCTGCCTGAGCGGGTGGCGCTGACGATGGCGATGCGCGACTCCGGTACGGTGCTCAACTGGCAATCACTCAATCTCAACGGCCCGGTAGTGGACAAGCACTCTACCGGCGGCGTTGGCGATGTGACGTCACTGATGTTAGGACCGATGGTGGCGGCGTGCGGCGGCTATGTGCCGATGATCTCCGGGCGTGGATTGGGCCACACCGGGGGCACGCTGGATAAGCTGGAGGCGATTCCGGGCTTCGACATCTTCCCCAGCGATGACCGTTTTCGCGAGATCATTAAGCAGGTGGGTGTGGCGATTATCGGCCAGACCAGCTCGCTGGCCCCGGCGGACAAGCGTTTCTACGCCACGCGTGACATCACCGCCACCGTTGATTCCATTCCGCTGATCACCGCCTCGATTCTGGCGAAGAAGCTGGCCGAGGGACTGGATGCACTGGTGATGGATGTGAAAGTCGGTTCTGGCGCGTTTATGCCAACCTATGACGCCTCTGAGCAGCTGGCGCAGTCGATCGTGGGCGTCGCCAATGGCGCAGGCTGTCAGACCACAGCCCTGCTGACCGACATGAATCAGGTGCTTGCCTCCTCCGCAGGTAATGCGCTGGAAGTGCGTGAAGCGGTGCGTTTCCTCACCGGCGAGCAGCGCAATCCGCGCCTGCTGGAGGTGACGCTGGCGCTCTGCAGTGAAATGTTGATCTCCGGTAAACTGGCTGCCAGCGACGCCGAAGCGCGCCAGAAGCTGATGGCGGTGCTGGACAACGGCAGCGCGGCCGACTGCTTCGGGCGTATGGTCGCGGCTCAGCAGGGTCCGGCCGATTTTGTCGAACGCTACGACACGTATCTGCCACAGGCGATGCTGAGCAGACCGGTATATGCCGACCAGCCAGGCATCGTCAGCCGTATGGATACCCGTGCACTGGGGCTGGCCGTGGTCGCGCTGGGCGGCGGACGTCAGCGTGCCAGCGACAGCATTGATTACAGCGTCGGCCTGAGCGACATGATCACCCTGGGCGAACGGGCCGATGCACAGCGTCCTCTGGCGATGATTCACGCCAGCAGCGAAGAGCAGTGGCAGCAGGCCGCCGCCGCGGTGAAAGCCGCGCTGGTGCTGGGTGACAGCGCCCCGGCTGAGACGCCGGTTGTCTATCGCCGTGTGAGCGATATCCGCTAACTGGCCCGTAACCCGTGCCAGCCGCGATGCATTCAGGTATACTGATCTGATCGCTTTTTTTGACTTGTCACGCGCCAATGCGCAGGAGACTTGCATGAAACGTGCTTTTATTATGGTTCTCGATTCCTTTGGAATTGGCTCCAGTAAAGATGCCGATAAGTTCGGTGACGCAGGTTCAGATACCCTGGGTCACATCGCTGAAGCCTGTTTTAAAGGTGAAGCAGACAAGGGACGTAAAGGCCCTCTGCATCTGCCTAATCTTACCGCGCTGGGTCTGGGTAAAGCCGCGGAGCTGTCGACCGGTCGCTTCCCGGCCGGTCTGGACCCTGAGGCGACGATCACCGGCGCCTACGCCTACGCCAGTGAGCTGTCGTCGGGCAAAGATACGCCGTCAGGCCACTGGGAAATCGCTGGTGTGCCGGTGCTGTTTGACTGGGGCTACTTCAGCGACAAAGAAAACAGCTTCCCGCAGGATTTGCTGGACAAGCTGGTGGAGCGCGCTGACCTGCCGGGCTACCTCGGAAACTGCCACTCATCAGGCACCGTGATCCTCGATCAGCTGGGCGAAGAGCATATGAAAACCGGCAAGCCGATTTTCTATACCTCGGCAGACTCGGTGTTCCAGATCGCCTGTCACGAAGAGACCTTTGGCCTCGACCGCCTTTATGCGCTGTGTGAAATCGCCCGTGAAGAGCTGACGGAAGGGGGCTATAACATCGGCCGCGTGATTGCCCGTCCGTTTGTGGGCGACAAAGCGGGGCAGTTTGAGCGCACCGGTAACCGTCACGACCTGGCGGTTGAGCCACCTTCAGCCACCATGCTGAAAAAGCTGGTGGATGAGAAAGGCGGCCATGTGATTTCAGTGGGTAAAATCGCCGATATCTATGCGGAGCAGGGCATTACCAAAAAGGTCAAAGCGACCGGTCTGGATGCGCTGTTTGACGCGACGATCCAGGAGATGAAAACGGCGCCGGATCAGGCGATTGTTTTCACCAACTTCGTGGATTTTGACTCCACCTGGGGGCATCGCCGCGATGTCGCCGGTTATGCTGGCGGCCTGGAGCTGTTTGACCGTCGCCTGCCTGAGCTGATGGAGCTGGTCGGCGAAGATGACATTCTGATCCTCACCGCGGACCACGGCTGTGACCCGACCTGGCAAGGCACCGAGCATACGCGTGAGCACATTCCGATTCTGATCTACGGACCGAAGGTGGAGCCGGGCTCACTGGGCTACCGTGAGACGTTCGCCGATATTGGTCAGACAATTGCACACTACTTTGGCCTGTCCGACATGGACTATGGCAAGAACATGCTGTAAATCAGCACTTTAATAAGGATTTAAACCATGGCTACTCCTCACATCAATGCTGAAATGGGCGATTTTGCCGATGTTGTTCTGATGCCCGGCGATCCGCTGCGTGCAAAGCACATCGCAGAAACCTTCCTGGAAAACCCGGTTGAAGTGAACAATGTGCGTGGCATGCTGGGCTATACCGGCACTTACAAAGGCCGCAAAGTCTCTGTCATGGGTCACGGAATGGGTATCCCTTCCTGCTCCATCTACACCAAAGAGCTGATCACTGACTTCGGCGTGAAGAAGATCATCCGTGTTGGCTCCTGTGGTGCCGTGCGTCCTGACGTCAAACTGCGTGACATCGTAATTGGTATGGGTGCCTGCACCGATTCCAAAGTGAACCGTATGCGTTTCAAAGATCACGACTTCGCGGCGATTGCTGACTTCGACATGGTGCGCAACGCGGTGGATGCGGCGAAAAACCTGGGTGTTGAAGCACGCGTCGGTAATATCTTCTCTGCCGACCTTTTCTACACCCCGGATCCGCAGATGTTCGACGTGATGGAAAAATATGGCATCCTCGGCGTCGAGATGGAAGCGGCAGGCATCTACGGTGTGGCCGCTGAGTTTGGCGCTAAAGCCCTGACCATCTGCACGGTATCAGACCACATCCGCACGCATGAGCAGACCACAGCGGCTGAACGTCAGACGACGTTCAACGACATGATTAAGATCGCACTGGAATCTGTCCTGCTGGGTGATTAATCCTTCTGGCGGGCACTGTCGTCCGCCATCTGTTCAGATCCTCTTTAACCGGAGGATCTGCCTCTCTCCCCCGCGCTGTCCCGTAACATTCACATCAAATGACACACTTTTGCTGAGGCTTGTGCATCTTCGTGCTGGCACCGCCGCGAACGCGCTTTATTATGGTGCGCAACAACAGATAATAATTAATCGCCTGATAATGCCCCCTGATGAATTTTCGTAACTTCGAAGCTGAAGAGAAGCTCTTTGCCCGCCGTGCTGCAGTTGCCTTTGCTCTGGTCTGTCTCTGTTTCACTATTCTTGGCGTGAACCTTTTCCGTCTGCAGGTGCGCGATCACGGCTATTACCAGACACGCTCCAATCAGAACGACATCAAGATGATCCCCATCGCGCCGACGCGCGGATTGATCTATGACCGCAACGGCATTCCGCTGGTGCGTAACGTCAGCTGGTACGCCATCACGCTGACGCCGTATAAAATCAGCGACATGGAAGCGACGCTGCGCGAGCTGACGCCGCTCGTGGATCTGACGCCCGATGAGATCGACACCTTCCGCCATGCGCTGAAGCAGACCAGCCGCTACAAGCCGGTGGTGCTGAAAGAGGAGCTGACCGAAGAGGAGGTCGCCCGCTTTGCGGTGAATCAGTTTCGCTTCACCGGTGCCAGCCTTGAGACCTACCAGGATCGGGAATATCCCTATGGGGCCGATCTGGCACATGTGGTCGGTTATGTTTCGAAAATCAACGACAGCGACTACAAGCGCCTGAATGAAGAGGGGATCGCCGAAAACTATGCGGCGGACCATAACATCGGCAAGCAGGGCATTGAGGGCTATTACGAAGCGCTGCTGCACGGCAAGCCAGGCTATCAGGAAGTGGAAGTGGATAACCACGGCCGCATTGTCCGGGTGCTGAAAGAGGTGCCGCCGGTGGCAGGCAAGAACCTGACGCTGACGCTGGATCTCCATCTGCAGCAGTATGTGGAAAGCCGCCTGGCGGGGCAGCGTGCGGCGCTGCTGATTGAAGATCCGCACGACGGTTCGGTGCTGGCGATGGTCTCCAGCCCCAGCTATGACCCTAATCCGTTTGTCAAAGGCATCAGCTATCAGGCCTACAAAAAGCTGCTGCAGGATAAAAACCTGCCGCTGATTAACCGCGTCACGCAGGGACTCTATCCGCCCGCCTCGACGGTGAAACCTTACATGGCGATGTCGGCACTGCTGACCCATGTGATTACGCCGCAGACGCAGTTCTTTGGCGCGCCAACCTGGACGCTGCCGGGCACCGACCGGCGCTATCGCGACTGGAAAAAGACGGGCCACGGTATGCTGGATGTGACCCGCGCCATTGAAGAGTCTGCCGACACCTTTTTCTATCAGGTGGCGTTTATGATGGGCATCGATCGCATTCACACCATGCTCAGCCAGTTCGGCTATGGCAAATCGACCGGTATCGATCTGAATGAGGAGTATAACGGCCTGCTGCCGAGCCGCGAGTGGAAACAGAAGGTGCATAAAAAGCCGTGGTATCAGGGCGATACGGTCTCCGTCGGCATTGGCCAGGGCTACTGGATCGCGACGCCGATTCAGATGGTGAAAGCGATGGTGGCGCTGATCAACAACGGCAGGGTGATTGCGCCGCATCTGCTGGAGAAAACCCAGCGCGGCACCCTGGTAGAGAACTACCATCCACCGCTGCGCGAAACGCAGATTGGCGATCCCCATTCTCCCTACTGGGCGCTGGTGCGCCGTGCGATGTTTGGCATGGCGAACTCACCTAACGGCACCGGCTATAAATATTTCCACACGGCGCCTTATGGCATCGCCGCGAAAAGCGGCACCTCGCAGGTTTTCAGCCTGCGCCAGAACCAGACCTATAACGCGAAGATGATCCCGGTCCGGCTGCGTGACCATATCTTCTACACCGCCTTTGCCCCCTTTAACGACCCGAAGGTCGCGGTGGCCCTGATTCTGGAGAATGGCGGCGGGGAAGGGGTGACGGCTGCGCCGGTGATGCGGGATATTCTGGACCATATCTTTATCCCGCCCGCGCCAGAGGCGACGGCGTCCGCCACCCAGACCGCGCAGACCGCGCAGTAAAAGGGGGCCACAGCCCCCGCAGCCACTCAGGCCTTAAGCGTTCTGGCGACCTGGCCGATGGCACGCACCACATCGGTTGCGCCTTCGCGGATTTCGGCGATGACGCCGCCCGCTTCCTGGGCCAGCTGCACGCCCTGATCCGCGCGCTTCAGGTTCGATTCGATCCCCTTCAGCGCGCGGCTCGCCAGCACGTGGTTTTGCTGTATCCGGTTTTCGATGTCGGTAGTCGCGCGGTTGATGTTCGCCGCCAGCGTGCGCACTTCGTTTGCTACGACCGCAAAGCTGCGGCCATGGCTGCCCGCTCTTGCGGCCTCAATGGCGGCATTCAGTGCCAGCAGGTTGGTCTGATCGGCAATGCGCCGGATCCCTTCGACAATCGCGCCGATACGATCTGATGACTCGCTCAGGCCGGTAATGTCGCCGGAGATGCCCTGCAGTTCCCCCGCCAGCGCATTCATGGTCTGAACGCTGCTGGCAATCACATCGGCACCCAGCCGTGTACTCTCATCCGTCTGCAGCGCGGTGTGATAAGCCTGCTGCGCCGCGTCATGCTCCTGCTGATTCTTCTCCACCTGAGCGGTGACATCCGTCGCGAATTTGACGATTTTGTAGAGCCGGCCCTGTTCGTCAAACACCGGGTTGTAGGTTGCGCGCAGCCAGATGGTCTCACCGGCTTTGTTGACGCGGGGAAACTGACCGGAGACAAATTCACCCCGGTTGAGCTGCTGCCAGAATTCGCTGTATTCCCGACTGTCGCGCAGCGCCTGCGAGCAGAAGTGGCTGTGATGGATACCTTCGATCTCCTCGCGGCGGTAGCCCATAGTTTTCAGAAAGTTATCATTGGCTTTGAGCACCTCGCCCTTAAGGTTAAAGGCGATCACTGCCATAGAGCGCTCAATGGCGGTCGTGATAGCGCGCTGCTCCTGGGCGTCGTTGATATGGCCGGTAATGTCGGTGGCCAGCTTAACAATTTTGATCACCCGGCCATGTCGGTTCTGCACCGGGACATAGTTGGCTTCGAGCCACACAGGGCGGCTGTTTTTGGCTACGCGCAGAAACTTGTCGCTGAAGCTCTCTCCCCGGTTCAGTCGCAGCCAGAAATCCTGATAATCTTTCGACTGTAACTGCTCTGCGGTGCAGAACAGGCTGTGGTGCTGGCCTTCTATCTCTGCCAGCGTGTAGCCCATACGCGCCAGAAACAGCGTGTTGGCGCTGAGAATGGTGCCGTCAGGCGAAAATTCGATCATGGCGATAGATCCGTTAAGCGAGCTCAGCGTGGCTGCTGAGTGTGCGCGTTTCTGCCAGCTGTGACGTGCAGCGATTCCTGATGTAATGGTGGAAAACATAGCGATCCTTATTATTAGTGTGGGATTTGCCTTATTTATCGGCATCCGCGCGGCACAATGGAGTCTTTACCGGTCCGCTGACGACTATTTATCCTGACGACCGTCACGTTTTTGGTCTCAGGAGAGCGACAGCGGGCGGGTTGATGGAAAAGCGGGCAGTCGATCTGATTTTGGCGAAAAGCGTTTGACGCTGCCGGGCCGCTTTGGTTTAATGCGCCCCGTTGCCCGAATAGCTCAGTCGGTAGAGCAGGGGATTGAAAATCCCCGTGTCCCTGGTTCGATTCCGGGTTCGGGCACCATATTTAAAGAACCCGCCTCTGGCGGGTTTTTGCTTTTCAGAGCGAACCCGTTATCGAACGTTCGATACACGCGCCACCTCCCACCTCATAACCCTCCACTGTTTTGCCCGCGTTCCCTCACTCACCCGGCCACCCGCCAGAAAGATTTCACGGCGAAATCAATTCACCGTCTTGCCTCTGTGCTGTGATGCCAGTCTGCCACCGCCTGATATTCTGCCCAGCCTGTAATTGGCCGCGACTAATCGTGTTTTATACGCCTCTCTTTACAGAATCACTCTGACAGGCACAATACCCCTTTCTCAATCCTGTCTTACGGTCATGTCAGAAGAAGCGCTGCGTCAGCAGATACAGAACCTGAAAAAGCATAATGCGCGGCTGAAGCGTATAGCGCATGACGCCCGGACAAAACTCAATGCGGCGCTGGATGGCACCGGGCTGTTTCTGTGGCAACTGGACATTCCCAGCGGCAAGCTGGTGATCTTCAACCGGCGCTGGGGGGCCATGCTGGGCTTCCAGCCGAAAGAGACTGACGCCACGTTTGAATCCTGGAAAGAGAGCCTGCATCCCGATGATGCAGACGAGGTTTTACGCGCGTTTTACGACCATATTTCCGGGAAAGCACCCTACTACGAGGCTCTGCATCGCATGATCGCCAAAAACGGCAGCATCGCCTGGGTGCTGGATCGTGGCCGGGTCAGCGAGTGGAATGAAGCGGGGCAGCCGGTCAAAGTAATCGGCACGCATATCGACATGACCAAAGAGAAGCAATATGAAGAGCAGCTCGCGCTGCTGGCGCTGCACGATCCCCTGACATTACTCAACAATCGTCATGCACTGCAAAGCGCCTTCTGCGAACTCAAAGCGCAGGGACCGCTCTGTGTCGTCTTTATTGACCTGGATAACTTCAAGCACGTCAATGACACGCTGGGTCACCGCAGCGGTGACGAAGTACTCATTGAGCTGAGTCAGCGGCTGACGCAAAGTGTTCCGGAAGCGGTCATCACCGGCCGGCTCGGTGGAGATGAGTTTGTCCTGTTGCTGCCTTTTGCCATCATTCATCCGCAGGTCAGAGCGCTGGCCCATGCCTGCCTGGATGCCGTTCTGACGCCGTTTGAGATGGCAAACGGGCACGCCATAATCGGGGCTTCTGTGGGCGTATCCCAGGTGCAGGCCAGCGATGATTTCGACACCGCGCTGGCGCGCGCGGATGAAGCGATGTACCGCATCAAGAAAAACGGCAAACGCGGTGTGGCTTTTGATCCTGACATTACCCGACTACTGTGACCTGATATGCCCGACTGTGCACGCTCTCCATCAGGCGTAACGGCACACCTCAACTGACTTCCTCTTTCCACACCTGATGGCTCTCCTGCCTGGGTCGCAGAGCGGCAGGAGCGATGCCAGCCTCCGCAGAAAACACTTTTTCGTACTATTCCGAAAACCTCACCTTTACTGTCAGCACGCTTACATTATACCGCTTCGCTTAGTCATTAATTTCAGGGCCGGATATGGCCCATGATTCTAATTAAAAATTTTATTAAATTGCGATAATTGATCATTTATTGATCAAATTCACCATTTTAAAGCGGCTGCAAATGATGCCCTGCGCTTCGCTTAATTCTGGCATCCAAAAAAGATGGCAGGAATTTATTTCGCGCTTCGCTTAGGGAAATTGATCGTTTGTTGATCAGCTTCACCACCTGATATTGAAGAAGTTATTCCTCAGCCGCTTCGCTTACCATTTTTTCAATTGGACATTTTTCGAAAAAGATCGATTAATAGGGCGCGGCGAATTTGGTTATAAAGTTTTGACACGCCGGTTCGCTTTTTTTGAATAGGAAAAGGCGATAGTTGAAATGCGTTATCAATCCGGATGAGGGCAGAGCTACCAATAAACCAGAGCGATGACGGATTTTTATTTAGCTCGCTTGATTGGTCCGATTTTCTGTCTACATTTAGATTGCTGAATCGGCCTGATGAAGCATTAACTGTGCAAATTCTGGTTTTTAATTTAAAGAGGAACACAGAATGACTCAATATCGTGGTGGGGCCGGAAACTTTGCGGCTGACAAAGAGCGTGCGGCTGAAGCCGGGCGCAAAGGCGGCCAGAAAAGCGGCGGGAACTTTAAGAATGATCCCGAGCGGGCTATTGAGGCAGGGCGCAAAGGAGGTAAGGTCAGTCGCCGCAGCTAAACTCTTAAACGCTGTCATCACAGCAGGTTAACAGGTCAGGCGGGCCGTACAGATTCTCTTTAATTTTTCCTGAAGATAATTACCCCCTGAATTATGTCGCTGCTTAATGACTGGCAGCAACAGATATCCTTAATTAAACCGGATGGGTTTACCTGTCCGGTTTTTTATTTCCGTTTCGTTAAAGCTATACGCTTTAATAAAATTATGTACAGATAAAGTTTTGCCTGGTGCATTTTTTATGCACATCATTCAGAAAATGTATACAGCGATTTATAACCTTGTACAAATTCCGGCGTGGTGAGCGAAGCCGTAACGTGGAAAATGCTTTTTAGCTAACATGCTGCTGCAAAAAGGAAAATGCATTTTACATGCCACTTTTGTCTCAAATTCATACTGCCGGAGCGTGCGATATTAAGAATCTCCACTAGACTTTCCAGGTGTCAACGATATGACTGGCGTTGCGTTATTACCGACGCAGCTTTTCAATCAATGAGGCTATCTTATGACAGTGAAAACGTTAAACGATCTGTTCATCCATGACTTATCCGATGTATACAGCGCTGAGAAACAGATAACCCGTGCATTGCCTAAAATGGCGCGTGCTGCCAGTGACGAAACGCTTGTTGCTGCGTTTAATCAACACCTGGAAGAGACCCGGGTGCAGATTGAACGCCTCGACGAACTGGTAGAGGTAACACCTGAAGTTAAAATTAAACGTATGAAATGCCATGCGCTTGAAGGTCTGGTTGAGGAAGCGCAGGAGATCATCGACTCGGTCGAGAAGGGAGAAGTCCGCGATCAGGGGCTGATCGGGGCGGCGCAGAAAGTTGAGCACTATGAGATTGCGACTTACGGCACCCTGCATGCGCTGGCGTTAAAGCTGGGCTACACCAAAGCCGCCGGGCTGCTGGAAGCGACACTGAATGAAGAGAAACAAACGGATGAAAAGCTGACCTCAGTCGCTGAGTCGATTACCGTCTCTTAAGGAGTGACACATGACTGCAATTGAGCATTATCATGACTGGCTGCGCGATGCGCATGCCATGGAAAAACAAGCGGAAAGCATGCTGAGCAAAATGTCGGGCCGTCTTGAACATTATCCGGCGCTGGAACAGCGCCTGGCCCAGCATCTGGACGAGACAAAACATCAGCTGACATTGCTGGAACAGCTGCTCGACAGCCACGGTATCGATCATTCCGTGATGAAAGATGCGATGGGCAAAATGGCGGCTACCGGCCAGGCCGTGGGCGGCATGTTTAACTCTGATGAAGTGGTGAAAGGCGCCATCAGCGGCTATGTGTTTGAGAATGCCGAGATCGCCAGCTACACCAGCCTGATTGCGGCGGCAGAACAGGTAGGGGATACCCAGGGTGTAGGGATCCTCAGCGAAATCCGTGACCAGGAAGTGGCAATGGCGGAGTGGCTGTTGCAGCATCTGCCTGAAGTGACGCAGCAGTTCCTGCAGCGGGCGTCACAGCCAGGCACGGAAGCGAAGAAATAGCGCAGAACAGTCTGCATAAAAAAGCCGGGATACCCCGGCTTTTTTGCGTCAATGCTGTTCTGTGTGTCAGTCTGCCATCAGATGACCATACATCGTCATCAACTTGCGGGTTACGCCGTTGGTCCAGCCAAAGCCATCCTGTAACGGATATTCACCGCCGCCACCCGGACGGGCGCGATCGCCGCTGATGTCATATTTCTCGACCAGCTTATGGTGCAGCTGATAAAAGTTGTTGACCGTGTTGAGCCAGTTAACCGCCACTTCACTCGCCAGCGTCTCTTCGCCATAGTTATTCAGGCCAACCACGGCCATCCACTGCATCGGCGCCCAGCCGTTTGGACGGTCCCACTGCTCGCCGCTTTCAACCATAGAGGTCAGCAGACCGCCGTTGCTCAGCAGCAGATGGCGCAGCGAGATCGCCTGCAGATGGGCCTGATGCGGTGTAGCCAGCCCGACAAACAGCGGCACGACTGACGCCACCGTAAAGGCCCCGAAACGCTCACGCCGCCAGTCATAGTCGCGGAAAACGCCTGCGGTGCTGTCCCACAGGTAGCGGGTGATGGCGCGTTTACGCGCTTCCGCTTTTTTCTGCCACGCCAGCGCCGTCAGCTCTTCGCCTTTGGCATGCGAAAGCGTGGCGATCATCAGTTCCAGCTTGTAGAGAAACGCGTTGAGATCGATCGGGATGAACTGCGTCGTCCGGATGCTCGACAGCCGTTTCGGGTTACGCAGCCAGCGCGAGGAGTAATCCCAGCCCGATTCCGCCCCGGCGCGCAGGTCGCGATAGACCTCGCTGGCCGGACGTTTAGATTCACGTGCGGTTTCCACATCTTCGCTCCAGGATTCATCACGCGGCGTATCGCGATCATCCCAGTAGCGGTTGAGCAGTGAGCCGTTTGGCATGCGCACCACATGACGATAGGCCTGGTTCGGCATCAGTGAACCGGCGCCGTCCATCCAGAACTGATACTCCTTCATCAGCTGTTCCTGATAGCGTTTGGCACCGCGCACGCCATCTTCTTCAAACAGCTCGACCATCAGGGCAAATACTGGCGGCTGAGAGCGGCTCAGGTAATATGTGCGGTTGCCGTTAGGCACATGACCGTAGTTATCGATCAGCCACGCAAAGTTGTCCGCCATATGACGCAGCAGGTCGTCGCGGCCCGATTCTGCCAGGCCGAGCATCGTAAAGTAGGAGTCCCAGTAGTAGGTTTCACCAAAGCGTCCGCCGGGGACTACGTAGGGTTTAGGCAGCGGCAGCAGCGATGAGTGCGGCATATGCTGCTGCGGCATTTTGGTCAGAACCGGCCACAGGTCATCGATATGCTCGTTGAGCGTTTTATCCGGGTTGGAGACATAGAAGCTTTCATTTACGCCAGGCAGATAAAAGTGATCGGCGACAAAACGCGACAGGTCGAAGTCACTGCTGCGTTTCTGGCGACGATAGCGCATCAGCACATCCAGCGGATCGTACTTTGGCGAACAGTCGGGAAAGGTTTTGCTGTCCTCGAAAATTCGTGACATCTGGACATGCTCAAACAATTCCAGATAACGATCGGCAGGCGTGAGCGCATCCGGCGCCGGCAGGCCTTCGATCAGCTCCGGTTCCGGTTCAGAATCCTGCATGCGATCCAGTTTCAGTTCATGGGGATCGTATTGATACTCAACTTCCGCCCCGGCACGAACCTCTTCAAGTGCATTTTGTTGCTGGCGATAAGTATTAATAGCGGCCTCCTGAGCGGTCATGGTTGCACAAAGGACAAATTATAGACCTCTCAATCTGCGGAACAACAATGCAGATTGCCTATGAACGTAATAAAAATTGTCTATTAATTGAGGTTTTTGAATAAATTCCAGACAATTCAACCAAATATGCTGCTGTTCACAAAAAACGCATTTCAGATGAATCTCTTAGGTAACTAAAGAAAAAAATTTAAGCTGAAGAAAACAGGCGTCTGTTTACATTTTGTAAAGAAACCAGAGGCCCTGGCAGGGTGCAAAAAGTGGCATACCCAACGGAACAAGGACGGAAACGGGCAGGGAGCGGACCAGGCTGTCCGCTCCCTGCCATCAACATTACTGTTTCGCCAGCGTGGTGGCAATCACCGCCTGCCAGGTGGTCGTCGGGCGACCGATTAACTGACTCAGCTGGCGGGAATCATCAAACAGGCCGCCTTTCTCTGCGCCGGCGTCGGAATCCGCCAGCATCTCCGCCAGGCCGTCTGGCAGACCGGCGTTTTTCAGCGCTGCAGCGAAGTCACTCTGTGAGAGATTAACGTAATCGACCTTCTCGCCGCTCTGGGCAGCAATCTCCGCAGCGAACTGCGCCAGGGTGTAGCTCTCATCACCGGCCAGTTCGTAAACCTTACCGGCCTGGTCGTCACGGATCATGACTTCTGCCGCTGCTTCCGCATAATCCTGACGGGCTGCCGAGGCGATACGGCCTTCGCCTGCCGCACCGATAAAAGCGTGATGCGCCAGCGACGGAGGAATGCTGGCTGCATAATTCTCGCTGTACCAGCCGTTGCGCAGCAGCGCAAAGGGGATGCCAGAGGCCTGCAGCAGCGCCTCGGTCGCGCGGTGCTCAACCGCTAACCCCAGCGGTGAGCTGTCGGCATGTAACAGACTGGTGTAAGCGATAAAACCCACACCCGCCGCCTGCGCCGCCTCAATAACGGCTTTGTGCTGCGCTTCACGCTGGCCCACTTCACTGCCGGAGATCAGCAGCAGCTTATCCACGCCCGAAAACGCAGCCCTGAGGGTCTCTGGCTTACTGTAGTCAGCCTCACGGACAGTGACACCCTGCGCCGCAAGATCCGCCGCTCTGGCGGGCGTACGCACCGCAGCGATGATCTCTCCCGCCGGGACTTTTTTCAGTAAAGCATCGATCACGAACCGGCCCAACTGGCCGGTAGCTCCTGTTACGGCAATCATGTTATCTCTCCTGTGACGGTTGGTGAAAATCAGACTACGGGATAGACTAATTTTTAGTAAGTACTTACAGAATTGTTAGTTTGAACGGAGCGGAGTAAATGTCTGAAAAACTGAGTGAAAGATTTAGCCGGGGTGAGCTGCTTAACGTCAACTGCCCGTCCCGTGACGTGCTGAAGCGCGTGACCAGCCGCTGGAGTGTGCTGATCCTGTTAGCGCTGCAGGGCCAGACGCTGCGCTTCAGTGCGCTGCGCCGGACGGTGGGTGGCGTCAGTGAGCGGATGCTGGCGCAGAACCTGCGCTATCTGGAAGAGGATGGCTTTGTGCAGCGTATCGCCTATGACGTGGTGCCGCCGCATGTGGAATATTGCCTGACTCCGCTGGGTCGCGAAGTCGGTGAGCAGGTTGTCGGGCTGGCTGACTGGCTGGAGCTGAACGTGAGCCGGATTCTGGCGCAGCGCGAAAAATCCGCCGCAGAGTAGTTCTCCTCTGTTTTCCGGCCTCCGTCTTCACGCGACGACTCACTCTTCAGGCGCTCGCGCAGTTCTCCGGCTGCATCCGCTGTGACGGATTCTCTTCGATGCCAAAACGGCAGAGCGCAACGGCGGCACAAATAACCCCAGCGGCCGAATGCCGCTTATTAAACCGTTTTTTCTCGCGCGGGTCTGGAATAATCGTCGGCCTGCGTGTGACGTTTAATTCAGCTCTGCTTTTTGACTCATTTTATTAACATTTACAGCTGCGCTTAAATCGCTTTCCTCCCGGTTTTTCTATGCGGTTTTAATGGCGGTATTAGCAGGGTTATGCGAAAAAGCAAACAAAGCGGCAGAGATAAAAGCTTGCGGTTTTAACCTGTTAAAAAACCAAGCGATTTAATTTTCCCTCTCTCATTTTTGACCTTTCCCTGAGTGGGGTTTATAACAAAATAGTGTCTGAAAACAGGCTGTTGAAGACCTTTTTCATGCAGGCCTGACTCAGACCAGTCTCTCTTTTTACGGGTGGTGTTACTGTAACATTAGCGACACATAAGTGCGCTTAAATTAACCTTTAAGCCTTATTTTTAAATAAGTAATTCCTGCTAAAAACAATGATCAGAATCAACAAATACTGTTATAGTTTTCATTCATCCCACTGTTTCTGTTTCCGCGTCGCAAATAGTTTTAAATTTGCGGCGGGAATTTCAATAAGCGCAGAGAAACCCGCGCATCAGGCTTAAGTTGTTAATTATAAGTAAATACATGGTGTTCTATGTGGCAAAGAGGTAAGCAATGTTCGGATTAGATGCCTTTCATCTGGCCAGGATTCAGTTCGCATTTACTGTGTCCTTCCATATTATCTTTCCCGCCATAACCATCGGTCTCGCCAGTTTCCTGGCCGTACTCGAAGGTATGTGGCTCAAAACCCGCGAGCAGTCTTATCGCGATCTCTACCATTTCTGGTCCAAAATCTTTGCCGTTAACTTCGGTATGGGTGTGGTCTCAGGGCTGGTTATGGCGTATCAGTTCGGGACTAACTGGAGTGGCTTCTCGGCTTTTGCCGGGAGTATCACCGGCCCGCTGCTGACCTATGAGGTGCTGACGGCGTTCTTCCTGGAAGCGGGTTTCCTGGGCGTGATGCTGTTTGGCTGGAATCGCGTGGGGCCGGGTCTGCACTTCTTTGCCACCTGTATGGTTGCCCTCGGAACATTGATTTCGACCTTCTGGATCCTCGCCTCTAACAGCTGGATGCATACGCCGCAGGGCTACATCATTCAGAATGGCATCGTGGTTCCGCAGGACTGGTTCAAAATCGTCTTTAACCCCTCATTCCCTTACCGGCTGTTCCATATGTCGGTGGCGGCCTTCCTGGCGAGCGCGTTTTTCGTGGGATCGTCGGCGGCCTGGCATCTGCTGAAGGGCAACAACAATCCGGCTATCCGCCGTATGTTCTCGATGGCGCTGTGGATGGCACTGATTGTCGCGCCGATTCAGGCGATGATCGGTGATGCGCACGGCCTGAACACGCTGGAACATCAGCCTGCCAAAATTGCAGCGATTGAAGGGCACTGGGAAAACCCGCCGGGTGAAGCCACACCGCTGATCCTGTTCGGTATTCCCGATATGGAGCAGGAGCGGACGAAGTATGCGCTGGAGGTGCCGTACCTTGGCAGCCTGATCCTGACGCACAGCCTGGACAAGCAGGTTCCGGCGCTGAAGTCGTTCCCGAAAGAGGACCGTCCTAACTCAACCGTCATTTTCTGGTCCTTCCGCGTGATGGTGGCGTTGGGCCTGCTGATGATTACGCTGGGCGTGGTCAGCCTCTGGCTGCGTTTCAAAGGACGTCTCTATGAGTCGCGTCCTTTCCTGTGGTTTGCGCTGCTGATGGGGCCATCGGGTCTGATTGCGATTCTGGCTGGCTGGTTCACCACCGAAATTGGTCGTCAGCCGTGGGTGGTTTATGGCGTGCAGCGCACCATCGATGCGGTGTCGGCGCATGGTGACATTCACATGAGCATCAGTCTGCTGGCCTTTATTCTGGTCTACAGCTCGGTGTTCGGGGTGGGCTACCACTACATGATGCGTCTGATTAAGCAGGGACCGGTTACTGGCGAAGGTCATATCACCGAAGAGGGTGGACCTGGTCAGAAGAAAACGCCGGCGCGTCCGCTTTCGGCTGCCACCTTTAAGGATGGAGACCACTAAGATGATCGATTTTTCTATTATCTGGTTTGTGATTATCGTCTTCGCAACCCTGATGTATATCGTGATGGATGGCTTTGACCTGGGTATCGGTCTGCTCTTCCCGTTCAATAAAGATGCCGGTGAGCGCGACATGATGGTGAACACCGTCGCGCCGGTCTGGGATGGTAATGAAACCTGGCTGGTGCTGGGCGGGGCAGGCCTCTACGGCGCGTTCCCGCTGGCCTACGCGGTGATTGCCGATGCGCTGACCATCCCGCTGACCGCCATGCTGATTGGTCTGATTTTCCGCGGCGTCGCCTTTGAATTCCGCTTCAAGGCGGTCGAAGGTCATCGCGCTTTCTGGGACAAGTCATTTATTGCCGGTTCGATCATCGCTACCTTCAGTCAGGGTGTGGCCGTGGGCGCGTTGCTGGATGGCATTCCGGTTGAGGGACGCCGTTTCGCCGGTTCCGCCATGGACTGGCTGGCACCGTTCCCGCTGTTCTGCGGCGTCGGTCTGGTAGTGGCCTACGCGCTGCTGGGCTGCACCTGGCTCATCATGAAGACCGAAAATGAGCTGCACCGCAAAATGTCCGCGCTGGCGACACCGCTGGTCATCGCCCTGTTAGTGGTTATCGGGATTGTCAGCCTGTGGACGCCGTTTGCCCATGGCGACATCGCGCATCGCTGGTTCAGTAAGCCAAACCTCTTCCTGTTCCTGCCGGTTCCGGTGCTGGTGCTGCTCTGCTCGTGGGGCATTGTGCGCGCCATCAAACGTGAAGCGCACTACTCTCCGTTCCTGCTGACGCTGGCGCTGATCTTCCTGGGCTTCTCCGGGCTGGGCATCAGCATCTGGCCAAATATTATTCCACCGTCAGTGACCATCTGGGCCGCCGCGGCACCCCCACAGAGTCAGGCCTTTATGCTGGTGGGCAGCCTGCTGATCATCCCGATGATCCTGGGCTACACCTTCTGGAGCTACTACGTGTTCCGTGGAAAAATCAAAGCAGACGCAGGATATCATTGATATGAAAAGTCTCAGCAGCATGAAAAACCACAACGAAACGAAAGCTGACAATGGCGCGAAAGCGCCCTGGTGGAAGCGCGTCATGTGGCTGGTGTTTATCTATGCCGCCAGCGTACTGGCGCTGGGCGTTGTTGCCTCTCTGTTCCGGATGATGATGACGGCGGCGGGGATGCGCAGCCATTAATTGTCCTGGTAACGGCGGTGGGTGCTGCTAACGCGCAGGCTCAGTGCGGCGCAGATTTTTTTAATCATCAGGAGGCTGGCGTGAGCCAGCCTTTTTTAGTTAGTAACCTAAGCAATTAATGCGAAATCGCCCTGCACGGGCGTGTTCGCCTTACCCTTTCCTTACACCGATTCGCGATTTTTGTTATTCTTTTGTAACGAAATTCTCAGTCTTAACCCGCGTCGTAAATCGCCATCATGCTCAGCCAGGCCATCAAAAAACAGCACATTCACGACTTAGTCGAATGGATAGAAGCCAATCTTACCGACGACCTCAATATCGATCAGATCACCCTGAAATCGGGCTACTCCAAATGGCACATGCAGCGCATGTTCAAGGAGATGACCGGACAGACGCTGGCGGCCTATACCCGCAAACGGCGTCTGACAATGGCCGCCATGGCGCTCCGGCTGACGCGCATGACGCTCATTGATATCGCCGTTCGCTTTGGCTTTGATAACCAGCAAAACTTCACCCGCGTATTCAAAGGGCACTTCTCGCTGACGCCCGGCGCATTTCGCCGTTTTCCTCATCTGCCGGTTAAAAACTTTCACGGCCGTATACTGGCGCGTTCGCTGGATGAGCGCGCGACGCTGGTGGAGCGCGAGGAAGCACTGCCTCTCTGCGGCGAGACGCTGGAGTGGGAGTGTCAGTTCGGTAATTACATCGCCGACCGCGAACACCGGGTAGCCGACCAGGCGCGGCAGCTGGTGGCGCTGGCGGGCAGTCATGTGAAGCAGGGGTGGTTAGGCTTTCAGTACGGACCCGGCCACAGCTCGGCTGACCAGCAGAATATCAGCCTGTTTCAGGCGCTGGAGCCGCAGCATGCGGCGCTGCTGGGCGAGCATACCGTCAGCTGGCGCGAAGAGCGGGGCCTCTATGCGCGCATCCGCTGGAGCGGCAGGCCAGAGCAGCTGACGCGTTTTATTGAAGATATCTACTATCAGCATCTGCCCGGACTGGGCGTATCACGCCGTCAGGGCAAAGATCTGCTGAGTCTCGATTTTACGCAATGTCAGCCCGACTGGCTGAGCGGCGTTTTTTCCATTCCGGTTACCCGGGCGTAGTCAGTGGAGCAGGGCATAGTGCCAGCGGCGTGCCGGATGCATCTTTCGTGCGGTGAACCGTGACAAACCGCACGATTTTATAAAATAACTCTCCGTTCTGGCGTAAAATTCTCCTCCGAAACCCTGCTGTACCTTAATCATCGTGCATCTGTAGCAGGGCTGGAATAATCATCTGCATTTCAGGCCGTTCACGGCCAGAACACAAACGAAGACACCTATGCGACGCTTAATAATCTCACTGATTCTGGCATTGCCCGTTATGGCAATGGCACAACAGGCTGAACCCTTCTCACCGCCAGCTGGACTGCATCCGCACTCTCAGAGCGCCGGTCATGAAATTGTGGGTGATGGTGAGCTGCCGGAACAGAACAGCAGTAATCACTGCTTCTCCGGATTCGGCGATACCCTGTAACTGTGAATGCGCGGCCAGCCCCGGCGGCGCAGACGTTGCCCGGCTCATCAGGAGCCGGACAGCCTGACCCCTCTCTGTTCACATCCGCTCTTCTCTGATTTGCCGCTGCCGCGTCTGAGGCTTCGTTTCCGGGCCGTCTCTGCGGCGCGTCCGGCGAGGCCTGCTCTGCGGCTGACCTTTGTTCTTAACGCCTTTCCGCTCTCTGTTTAATCCAGGGCCTGCACTCATCGCGTCGCTATAAAATATATCTTAAACCGTCGGATCGCATTTTTCGTCATTGTGCTCAAGATATATCATCGCTTATCTTCTGGCTTCAGATGAGAATGATTGTTATTAACCAATCATCGCCAACCCTTTGAATAACGGGTATCTGTCCCGTTCCAGGAGAGACATTTTGCCAGCATCAACGAATCCGCGCGTGCCGCAGCGCGTCCGAAACGAACTGCGTTTCCGCCATATTCAGGTCGAAAGTAAAACTCAGATTGCCGGGCACTTCTGGCGCATCCGCTTCAGTGGCAGCGATCTGGCGGGCTTTACCTCGCCTGGCTTCGATGACCATATCAAGGTTTTCTTCCCGACGGCAGAAGGGGCCGAACTGGCGCTGCCGCAGATCACCGATGGAGCGATTGTCTGGCCCGAGGGCGAGCGTCCACCGGCCCGCGACTACACGCCGCTGGAATTTGATGGCGAGTCGTCACTGACGCTCGACTTCTATATTCATCAGCAGGGTGTCGCCAGTGACTGGGCAACCCAGGCGAAGCCGGGCGATCGGTTAGTGATCGGCGGGCCACGCGGTTCGCTGGTGGTGCCGACCGATTACGCCTTCCAGCTCTATGTCTGCGACGAAACCGGGCTGCCCGCCTTTTCACGTCGTCAGCGCGACGCCCGGGCGCAGGCCCTGCATCTCTACGCCTTTACCGATGAGGCAACGGGCCGTGACTACCTGCCGGACACCACCGGCGTGACGCTGAACTGGCTCGGCAGCGGTCAGATGCAGACCGCGCAGCTCAGCCAGCTGATTGCCCGGCTGGATCAGGTGACATTCCCGGCGGAGGATTACTTTATCTGGCTGACCGGTGAAGGTGAGTTTGTGAAGGCGCTCTGCGACTACTTCACGATGCAGCGCGGCATCAACAGTGACTTCGTGCGGGCGGTGGCCTACTGGCACCAGAAGTAACCGGCGCTGACAATTGAGTTTTGCCTGGCGGCAGACTACCATCAGGCTCCTTTTTTCGCAGGCCAGACTATGAAACAGCACCCCACGCCCTTTTCCGCTGACGACCCGAGTGCCCGCACAGGTGGTTGTGGCGGGCGGCGAAAACGCCGTGAAAAAATGCTGGAAGCGAGTGAGATTCGTCTGCTGATGCTGCATTTTCTGTCGCAGCATGCGGCTCACGGTTATGAGCTGATTAAGTCGGTTGAGGAGCTGTCAAAAGGGGAGTACACCCCCAGCCCGGGGATCATCTATCCCAACCTGACGCTGCTGGAGGAAATGGAGGCGATTGAGGTAGTGGATGCTCAGGCCACGCGCAAAGCGTATCGCCTGACGGCGGCCGGTAAGGCGCTGCTGGCAGATAACCGCGAAACGGTCTCCCGCCTGATCACGCGTCTCTCCACGCTGGCGATTCTGGTCAACAATCGCAGCATTCCCGCCGTCGAGCAGGCGATTTACGGACTGAAAGTCGCCCTGAACCAGCGGCTGGCGCAGGAAGATATCTCTGATGCCGCGTTGCAGACGCTGATTGCGGCCCTGCACGACGCGGCAGAGAAAATCACTCACAGCTGAGTCGGATAGCTTAGCCGATCTCCGTTTTGTTTTTATCGATGTGACCCAGCGTGCGATCCGGGAAACAGATGTCGCGCACCCGCTGTTTCAGCGTGGTCGCATCAGGAAAGCCGCCATCCCGCTTACGTTCCCACAGCAGATGCTCATCCAGCATGATCTCAAACACACCGCCGGTGCCGGGTTTCAGCGTCACCTCCGCCAGATCCTCAGCAAAGGTATGCAGAAGTTCCTGTGCCATCCACGCTGACCGCATCAGCCAGTTGCATTGCATACAGTAGTGAATAACTACCACAGGTTTTTGCGCCATAACTCTCTTCCTTACGTATTGATAAATGCCAGTGCATTCAGGTTAAAAAAGTGTGCGCTGTGGTTGTTTATGAACTCATAAAGCTATTTAAAACAGTGCTTTAATTCCATCTTCTCGGGTCAGAGTCTCGTTCAGTGTGCTGTTCAGCTTTTTTGCGGCTTTTATGCAGCGCCGTCTTTGTCATGTCAGCAAGCAAGTGAATACTAACAAGTAATCAAAGGATTCGCTGCTCTGTTACCTCATTTTTGGCGAGGGAGATAACGACGCTGGCGTAGCAGGTGCTCATCCGCGCCGCTATTTATCGCGGCTCTGAGAGAGATCACGACAGGAATAAACACCGATTTACGAAGGCTGGCGGACTACTCTCATCCTGTTTCGCAGAAGGACGCTTTGATCAACTGAACGCCTTTTTTTCTGCCGGGTAATCTGACCGTTTCGCTTTAAAAACATTGCCTTGCGTCTATTTGTTCACGGATTTTGCGCTATACCTGGAGTTCCGGACTGACGATTAAGGAAACCATAATGGCAAAATCATTAGCGCAAACGGCTGAACAACTGGGCACACTTTTACTCTCTTCCGGACTGCATCTGGCGACCGCCGAATCCTGTACCGCCGGGCTCATCAGCATGACGCTGGCGGCGGTGGAAAGCAGCGGTGACTTCTACACCAGCGGATTCGTGACCTACAGCGATAACGCCAAAATTCGTCTGCTGGGTGTGCATCCCGCCACGCTGAAACAGCACACGGCGGTGAGCGAACAGACGGCGCGGGAGATGGTTCAGGGGGCCTGCGCACGCTCGGGTGAGCCGGTGGGATTGTCGATTACCGGCTATGCCGGGCCGGATGGCGGTGAAGATGGAACCCCGGCAGGCACCATCTGGTTTGGCTGGGTTCTGCCCGACGGCCGGGATGAGGCGGAGTGCCACCAGTTCAGTGGCGATCCGAAATCGGTGATGGAGCAGGGCACGCAGTTCGCGCTGGAGGGGCTTATCAGACGGTTGCAGCGAAGCACGCTCTGAAGGCGCGAA
>NZ_PUGA01000018.1:0-61140 GCF_003236725.1 Pantoea sp. ARC270 | reverse complement strand
AAGAAGATCGCGGCACGGTGCAGTATCTTCAGGACTGCGCGACCGAAGCGGGTCTGCCGGTTGAATTTCTCTACATTGATGAAATTGGCCTGGGAGAAAAAGGCGAGTTTACCGATGCCCAGGATCAGGTGATCAGCAACCTGTTTAAGCTCTATCCGTGGGAATTTATGCTGCGTGAGATGTTCTCCACCAAGCTGGCTGATGCTGGCGTGCGCTGGCTCGAACCGGCCTGGAAAAGCATTCTGTCGAACAAAGCCCTGCTGCCGATGCTCTGGGAGATGTTCCCGAATCACCCTAATCTGCTGCCCGCCTGGTTCGCGGAAGATGATGTCCCGCCGATGGAAAAGTATGTGGTTAAGCCGCTGTTTTCCCGCGAGGGCGCGAACATCCGCATCATCGAGAAGGGTCAGGAGATCGCCCGCGTCGACGGGCCTTACGGTGAAGAGGGAATGATCGTCCAGCAGTTTCATCCGCTGCCTAAGTTTGGTGACAGCTACACGCTGATCGGCAGCTGGCTGATTGACGATCAACCCGCCGGTATCGGCCTGCGTGAAGATCGCGAGCTGATCACTCAGGATCTTTCGCGTTTCTATCCGCACGCGTTTATCGGTTAACGCAGCGCGACAAGAACAGGCCAGCCTCTGGCCTGTTTTCTCTCAGCAGCCCTAACCTGCCTGAACCGACAACATGCTGATGGCACCCATCTCCATCCCCTCAACCGGAAGGGTGATGGCGTCATCCGGCTGACGCGCACCGAGCACATAGAGCAGCGGCAGATAGTGCTCAGGCGTCGGGTTAGCCAGGGCCGCATCAGGATGCGTCATAAAGTTCACCAGCGGATGGGAAGCGGCATCGCTCTGCACCTCAAGGTTATCGCGGACAAACTGCTCAAAGCGGCTGGCCCAGGGATAGACCTCGTCACCGCCTCCCCAGCGCACCTTACGCAGGTTATGCACCACGTTACCACTGGCGACGATCATCACGCCCTGATCGCGCAGTGCGGCCAGTTTCTGCCCCATCTCAAAGTGAAATGCAGCAGGTTTTGTGCCGTCGATGCTGAGCTGCACCACCGGAATATCGGCCTGCGGGTACATCTTAATCAGCACGCCCCAGGAACCGTGATCGAACCCCCATTCATGATCCAGCGTTACCGCCACCGGTGCCAGTTGCTCCACCAGCTGCTGCGCCAGCTCAGGCGAGCCCGGTGCAGGATAGCGGGTGTCAAACAGCGCCTGCGGAAAGCCGCCAAAATCATGAATGGTTCTGGGGGAAGCCATCGCTGTTACCGCCGTACCGCGCGTATACCAGTGCGCAGAGACCGCCACAATCGCCCGCGGGCGTGGCAGAGTCTCACCTGCATGGCGCCAGGCGGCCGTATAACGGTTCTCTTCAAGGGCATTCATTGGGTTGCCGTGGCCCAAAAACAGCGCCGGCATGCGTAACTGGCTCATTCGTGATCCCCCGGGATCGGTTAGGTGATAGCCACTACGATACGCGCATTCCCGACGTTAGCACGCTGATAAGCGTGATGATGATCATCAGAAAATTTGAATAACTCAGAAAGGAAAACAGGTCACGATGCGTGACCTGTTTTTGACGGTCACCGACTAGCTGGCGTGACGCGTCTCGTGTTCACGACGCCAGGCAATCAGATCTTCAATGGTCACCACCGGCATGTTGTGCTGACGCGCGAACGCAATCGCCTCAGGCGCATGCGCCATAGTGCCGTCGTCGTTGGTCAGTTCACACAGTACGCCTGCGGGCTTAAAGCCGGCCAGCGTCACTAAATCGATGGTCGCTTCGGTATGACCGCCACGGCTTAAGACGCCACCTTCACGCGCACGCAGCGGGAAGACATGGCCAGGGCGATGCAGATCGGTGGGTTTAGCGTCATCAGCAATCGCCGCACGGATCGTGGTAATACGATCCTGAGCAGAAACGCCGGTGGTGACACCCTCTGCAGCCTCGATGGTCACCGTGAAGCCGGTGCCAAACGAGCTGGTGTTGTTCTCCACCATCATTGGCAGGTCGAGCTGCTGACGACGTTCTTCGGTCAGGCAGAGGCACACGATGCCGCTGCCGTGACGAATCGTCAGGGCCATCTGTTCAACGGTCATGGTTTCTGCGGCGAAGATCATATCGCCTTCGTTTTCACGATTTTCATCGTCGAGCACCATCACACCGCGTCCCTCACGCAGGGCGGCGATAGCACGTTCTACACGCTGTTGAGGCGTGCCAAATTCAGAAAGTAGCGTCTGATTCATGGTAATAAAAACCTTAAAATGTATGGGTTACCAGAATCAGGGCATGCTTAGGAGTGACGTCAAAAAGACGTGGCAATAACGTGATGCAGACACAATTGTCCGACAGGTGTCGTTACCCTCTCCCATCCGGACTGTAACCGTCGGCCCCGGAATTGCACCGGATCTGCTGTCCTTTACCCCGCTTTTCAGTGGAATAAAGCGCTCGCGGGCTTTCAGCCGAGGCTGATTTACCGCCGGTGGGGAATTGCGCCCCGCCCTGAGAATAAGCAAATCAACTATAACGCCGATCGTTTGTAGCGGCAATCATCAATAGCGCAATTGCTTTTGCATTTTCTGCGTTACCGATTTGAGGTTTATCCTTTTCATTTCTGGCATTACACTTAACACTTATTACGTTGGTAAACACGCTGACACAGCTCCCGTAACCAGGAAATCATCATGATCGACACGAAAAAAATTGAACAACTTGCCCGCCAGGTTCACGACGCGATGCCTAAAGGCGTTCGCGAGTTTGGCGATGATGTCGAAAAGAAAATTCGTCAGGTTCTCCAGGCGCAGCTGACCCGGATGGATCTGGTTAACCGTGAAGAGTTTGATGTGCAGACGCAGGTGTTACTGCGTACGCGTGAGAAAATGGCGGCACTGGAGCAGCGTCTGGCCCAGCTGGAAAGTCAGGGTTCATCAGCAGGTACGCCGCCGACCGCGACCGCACCAGTTGCCCCTGTTGCGCCGGTTACCCCGCCGTCATCTGTAGCGACTTCCCCTGCAGCAGCACCGGTATCAACACCGGCTGCCGATGTCGTGAAACCTGCTGCGGATAACAAACCAGAATAAGCCGTTAAGCGGGAGCACGGCTCCCGCTTAATACCGCTGTCAGCTGCTGCGGATGGTTTTGATGATGTTGGTGGTCGAGATACCGTCTTCGAAGTTCAGCACCTGTACGTCGCCGCCATTTGCCCACACCTCTTTGCTGCCCGCGATATCTTCCGGCTTGTAATCGCCGCCTTTGACCAGCAGGTCAGGCAGAATGCTGGCGATCAGCCGCTGCGGTGTGTCCTCTTCAAACAGCACCACCCAGTCGACCGCTTCCAGCGCACCGAGAACAATCATGCGATTTTCCTGCGGATTGACCGGACGGCTCTCCCCTTTCAGACGTTTGGTTGACGCATCGCTGTTAACCGCGACAATCAGCCGATCGCCGAGTTTGCGGGCGTTCGCCAGATAAGAGACATGACCGGCATGCAGAATGTCGAACACCCCGTTGGTCATCACCACTTTTTCACCGCGGCGGCGCGCCATCTCAACGGCGGCTTTTAACTGCGCTTCCGTCATGATGCCGAACCCCTGCTCCGGTCGGGCATGAATGGCGTTTTCCAGCTCAACGGTACTGACCGTCGAGGTTCCCAGTTTGCCGACCACGACACCGGCCGCTGCATTAGCGAGGAAACAGGCTTCTTCCAGTGAATCGCCTGCCGCCAGTGCCGCCGCCAGTACGCCAATGACCGTATCGCCGGCACCGGTCACGTCATAGACCTCCTGCGCCTGAGTCGGCAGATGCAGCGGCGCTTTGCCTGGCTGCAGCAGCGTCATGCCATTCTCGGAGCGGGTCACCAGCAGCGCAGAGAGATCGAAATCAGCAATCAGCTGCATGCCGCGCGAGACAATCTCCTCTTCGCTTTTGCATTTGCCGACCACGGCTTCAAATTCTGAAAGGTTTGGCGTCAGCAGCGTCGCGCCACGGTAGCGGGCAAAATCGGTGCCTTTCGGGTCGATGAGAACCGGCACACCGGCGTCACGCGCCAGAGTAATCATGGTCTGCACGCTTTCCAGCGCGCCTTTGGCGTAATCGGATAGCACCAGCGCACCGGCAGCCACCAGGGATTCGCGCATCTTCTGATGAATCGGCTCCGGATCGACCTGATCAAAGCCCTCTTCAAAGTCGAGGCGGATCAGCTGCTGATTGCGGGAAAGCACGCGCAGTTTGGTGATGGTCGGATGGCTTTTAACCGCCACGAAGTCACAGTGTACGTTGACATCTTTCAGCGTGCTGCTTAACACGCGCGCCGCATCATCTTCGCCGGTCAGGCCAATCAGGCGTGACGCGGCACCGAGTGCTGCAATGTTCATCGCCACGTTTGCTGCGCCGCCAGGACGCTCTTCAACCGTGTCCACTTTCACCACCGGCACCGGTGCCTCAGGGGAGATACGGCTGGTTGGGCCATACCAGTAGCGGTCCAACATTACATCGCCGACGACCAGCACTGAGGCTTGACCGAACGCGGGCAGAGTCACTTTCATTCCAGACACTCCAGACTGCATTAAAAATAGTGCGCGGATGATAGCACAGTTGCGATTTGTGCTATCAGCATCACGCCAGGATAGACGCAGGCGTTACCAGCCAGCGCTGCCAGCTGCTCAGCACTGTCTGCTGCTCCGCGCCATAGGCCTCTGGCTCCACGTGGCCAGGCAGCTCCTGCAGCGCGCGATGGTGCAGGGCGTCGCGCAGGGTAACGTAAGCCTGCGTCAGCGCCTCCGCTTCATCGGCGGCCATTTTGTGGTACGTCGCCATCAGCTCAAAAATGCGCACATTATCTGACCAGCGGGTGAGTTCAGGCTGCTCAGCGGCGTAGCGTAAGACAAGATATTGCGCGATGAATTCAATATCGGTGATGCCGCCCGCGTCCGTTTTAATATCCCAGCGACCTTTGTGCTTGTTGCTGAGGTGAGTGCGCATCTTTTCACGCATCTCACGCACTTCGGTCTGCAGGGCTTCCGCGCTGCGCGACTGCGAGAGGATCGCCCGGCGAATGGCATTGAACCGTTCCCCCAGCGCCGCCTCGCCAAATACCACGCGTGCCCGGACCAGTGCCTGATGCTCCCAGGTCCAGGCTTCGTTGCGCTGATAGTCGTCAAAGGCGTCAAAGGTACTGACCAGCATGCCCGCCGCACCGGAAGGACGCAGCCGCGCATCCACTTCATAGAGAATGCCGGAGGCGGTGCGGGTACTGAACAGATGCATGATGCGCTGAGCAAGACGCAGATAGAACTGACGGCCATCGATGCTGCGCTCGCCGTCAGTCACCGCGTCTGCCGGGCAGTCATGCAGGAAGACCAGATCGAGGTCAGAACTGTAACCCAGCTCCCAGCCCCCCAGCTTGCCGTAGCCCAGCACGGCAAAGCCGCGCTCATGTTCGCTGGTCAGGTGCGAGGGGCGGCCATAGCGCTGCACCATCATCGTCCACGCCTGCCGCACCACGGAGTCGATAATCGCCTCCGCCAGCCAGGTCAGGTGATCGCTCACTTTCATCACCGGCAGCGTGCCCGCGATGTCGGCGGCGGCAATACGCAGATGCTGAGCCTGTTTAAACTGCCGCACCGCTTCCAGCTGCTGCTCTTCATCCTCAGTGGGAATACGCAGCAGATACTGTCGCAGTTCGTCACGATAGGCGTCGGTGGCGGTGGGCTGATAGAGCGTGGCGGGATCGAGCAGCTCATCCAGCAGCAAGGGGTGACGTGCCAGCTGGCTGGCCACCATCGGTGAGGCGGCACACAGCCGGATCAGATGACGCAGCGCGCCATGATATTCGGTGAGCAGCTCCAGATAGGTGCTGCGGGTCAGCACGCCAAGCAGCAGCGGCGTCACACGGCTGAGCGTGACCGCCGCGTCTTCGCGCAGGCAGACTTCGCTCAGCAGCCGCGGCATCAGCTGATCCAGCGCCTGACGGCCACGCGGGCCGATGGTGCGCCGGCTGATGTCCTGACGAAAAGCTTCCAGCGTCTGATGCAGTGACAGCCGCTGATCGTCGCTGAGCTGCGGCACCAGCGGAGCCAGCTCGCTGTCCTCCAGCTGGTCCTGCCACAGAACCTGAAACTCCGCCAGCTCACGCTGGTCGTCGATGTCTGGGGTGTCCTCACCAATCAGCTCGTTAAAGATAGTGCGCACGGCCGCCATCTGACTGTCGAGCTGCGTCATCAGCGTCGCCCAGTCGGCACAATCCATTGCCCATGCCAGCCGGGCGCGATGCAGCGCATCCTCCGGCAGGGTCTGTGTCTGCTCATCGCCCAGGCTCTGCAGCAGATTCTCAAGCCGCCGCAGAAACAGGTAGGCCTCGCGCAGCGCATCGACCTGTTCAGCAGGGAGCAGAGCCAGCGTTTTAATCGCCTCCAGCGTTGGCAGCAGCGCACGCAGCTGAAGTGAGCGCTCACGTCCGCCCCGAATCAGCTGAAACACCTGCACGATAAATTCGGTTTCGCGAATGCCGCCCGCGCCCAGCTTGATGTTGTTTTTCAGTCCGCGTCGCCGCACTTCGCGGCTGATCATCCCTTTCATGTTACGCAGCGACTGGATCACGCTGAAGTCGATATAGCGCCGGTAAACAAAGGGCCGCAGCATCTGCTGCAGCTCAAGGCTCCAGCGATCCTGGTCATCACCCATCAGCCGCGCCTTGACCATGGCATAGCGCTCCCAGTCGCGCCCCTGCTCCTGGTAGTAATCTTCGAGCGCGGCAAAGCTCATCACCAGCGGGCCGCTGTCGCCAAAGGGGCGCAGCCGCATATCCACCCGATAAACAAAGCCATCCATGGTGGGCTGATTGAGCACTTTGATCAGCCGCTGCCCCATGCGGGTAAAGAACTGCGCGTTGTCGAGTTCACGCCGTCCGCCACGCGTGGTGCCGTTTTCTGGCCAGGCAAAAATCAGGTCAATATCAGAGGAGAAATTGAGTTCGCCGCCGCCCAGCTTGCCCATTCCCAGGATCAGCAGCGGCTGTGCCTCACCATCGGCATTGCAGGGTGTGCCGAAATCATGACAGCAGGCCTGCCAGACCCAGTCACGCGCCCGGCTGATCAGCACTTCCGCTAACACGCTGAGCTGCTGCAGGCTCTGTACGGTCGTGGCCTGTTGCAGCGCCTGCATCCAGGCAACCCGCACCAGCATACGACGACGAAACAGCCGCAGTTCCCGCATCAGGCTCGCTTCACTGTCAACCGTGCTCAGCGCCTGGTTCAGCCATGCGGCATAGTGTTGCCACTCATCAGGCTGCGGCGGCTGGTCGCGCATCGCCTGCCACCAGTCGGGATGTTGTTGCAGGTTTTCCAGCACGAAATCACTGAAAGCCAGCCCGGCAGCCTCCTCCGGGCTGAGCGAGGCCAGCGGCACCCCAAGCTGGCGGGCGGCCTCTTCGGCCTGATCGCGTAACAATGCGGGAAGTGCTGACAACATAACGCCCTCCTTGATGGCGTGACCTGAAAGCGGTTAGCGGCCTGTGCCGCTGGTGAGCCAGAATGGCGACTGTTTCATTGCCTGCGAGGCCAGCCAGGCTAAGCCCGACTCCTGCTTTTCATGAATGGCTGACAGCAGCTGCTGCCAGGGTTCCAGCCAGCTGGCGACGGTTTCAGGCGCGTAGGATCCGGCCAGCAGGTGAACCGTCAGCAGCTGACGCGCCAGACGGGTCGCCTTGTCCTGATATTCGTTCGGCTGTTTCACCGTGCTGAAGGTCTCTCTCAGATCGGCATTCACGCGGCTCAGCATGATGTCGCTGAAGCGTTTAAAGGAGCCCTGTAGCTTGGTTTCCCCTTTGGCGTCGATCCACTGACGCCACTGAGATTCCGCCAGCCAGTGCGTCAGAGCCAGCTGGGTCTCAACGGAGAGTAAAGAGAGACAGAAGGCAGCAGCGGCCTGCTCTTCATTCACCAGCGTCTCTTCCAGCGTGGTCAGTTGCTGACGCAGCGCGCTGCTGGCTTTGCGTGGCACCAGCGCACCAAACAGGCTGAACGCCTGGCGCAGCAGATCCAGCGCTTCGCGCACCGCATCCTGTGCTGCCGCGTTGCCCCGCAGCCAGACCTCTTCATGATACTGCCAGTGGCTGAGGCCCGCCGACATGGCGGCGACCATCCCCTGCTCCACGGTGGCTTTCGCCCCCGCTTTGAGCAGCGGGAACGGTTTGATCAGGCGCGGCGGATTTCCCTGCGCCAGCTGATAACCCCGGGCGGCTTTACTCAGGCTGCCCATCCGCAGCCCCCCCTGCGCCACCAGCTGCTGTGCAAAGGTCAGCAGATCCTGACGTTCGCCACGCTTCAGCTCAAGCTCGACCTCGCACAGCGGTTCGCTGAACTCACCGGCCGACACCTCGCCCTGGTCAAACGCCACTTCAATTTCGCTGTTTCCAGCGGTAATCAGCCAGATCTCGCGCTGGAAATGGGTGGTAAAAAGCGGCTGTAAGCGCGACTGGAGCGCCGCGACATCGGTGCCCTGCGGCCAGATCGTGGCGGGCAGGCGCGCAATATCGAGCACCGGTTCGCTGAGTTCAACGTTGTATTCCGGGCGCTGATGCAGTCCGCCCAGCGTCTGCCCCGCGGCCTTCAGGGTCATCTCATACTGTTTATCGATGCCACGAATGCGTAAGCCCATGTCCCAGCGTCGCAGCTGGTTGTCATCGGTCTCAAAGTAGATGTTGGTCAGTTCACGGGCCGCCTGATGCTGATGCGGCAAAGTGGAGAAGTACTCAGCCAGTTTCCCGGCTGCTTGTGGAGTTGCAATGAACTTTAGTTCGATTTCGATGGTCATAATTTTTTATTCACTACGCCGCTGGCACTTAAGAGGGTTTTTCCTGCATATTTCAGGCGATTATCAGCAGGCTGGTTACGCTGTCGCCTGAGGGCAAGGGGTTATGAGGCGAAGATTAATGCACAGAAGCGGCGCTGTCTCTGCTTTCTTTGCGCTTTGCAGACCTTTTCGCACTCCCATGAGACCAGGATAGTTCTCATTCAGATTTATGCGGGGCCTCTCCAGACTGTGCCGGTAAATTTTTAGTCAGATTAAGCCAAACGAAATCGAATGAAAAAAATCACACTCGCTGGAATCACTTTGCTGGCCCTCAGCACCCTTGCACCTGCCCACGCCGACGAAAAACGCTATGTCTCTGATGAACTCTCGACCTGGGTGCGCAGCGGCCCCGGCGACCAGTTCCGCCTGCTCGGTAAGCTGAACGCCGGGGAAGAGGTGCAGCTGTTACAGACCAACAATGATACTCATTATGGCCAGATCCGCGATTCGGAAGGCCGTACCACCTGGATCCCCCTGTCGCAGCTCAGCGCAAATCCGAGCCTGCGCACCCGGGTGCCGCAGCTTGAGCAGCAGGTCAAAGATCTGACCGCCAAGCTGGATAACATCGACAACAGCTGGAACCAGCGCACCGCCGAGATGCAGAACAAAGTCGCCAGCAGCGACGGTGTCATCAACGGGCTGAAAGACGAAAATCAGAAGCTGAAAAATGAGCTGATCGTCGCGCAGAAGAAAGTCAGCGCCGCCAACGTTCAGCTGGATGACAAGCAGCGTACCATCATCATGCAGTGGTTTATGTATGGCGGCGGCGTGCTGGGCGTCGGCCTGCTGCTGGGTCTGTTACTGCCGCACATGCTGCCGCGCCGCAAGAAAAGCGATCGCTGGATGAACTGACCGCATTCTGCCGGTTTTAAAGGGGGGATCAGACGATCCCCCCTTTGGCATGTCTGCAATCCGGGCAATCTGTGCAACAATAAAACCAGATGCACCGCTGATTTCAGGCGCGGGATGCGCCCGGCGTGCCGATCATTTCTTTTTCTCTGGAGTTTTACGTGAAGACGTTTCTTGTTGGCGGTGCGGTGCGTGATGCGCTGTTGAATCTGCCGGTTACAGACAAAGACTGGGTGGTGACCGGTGCCACGCCTGAAGCCATGCTGGAGCAGGGCTATCAGCAGGTCGGTCGCGATTTTCCCGTTTTCCTGCATCCTGTCAGCCGCGAAGAGTATGCGCTGGCACGAACCGAGCGGAAAAACGGGAAAGGCTATACCGGATTTGTGACCTGGTCTGCTCCCGACGTGACGCTGGAGCAGGACTTACAGCGGCGCGATTTGACGATTAACGCTATTGCGCAGGATGAGCATGGCGAGCTGGTCGATCCCTACAACGGCCAGCGTGATATCGCTCAGCGCCTGCTGCGCCATGTTTCTGCGGCTTTCAGTGAAGACCCGCTGCGGGTTTTGCGGGTCGCGCGCTTTGCGGCGCGTTTTGCTCACCTCAACTTTCGTATCGCCCCTGAAACCCGGCAGCTGATGCAGCAGATGGCGGAGAGCGGAGAGCTGGCAAATCTTACGGCTGAGCGGGTGTGGAAGGAGACGGAAAAAGCGCTCAGCACCCGTAATCCGCAGGTCTATTTTCAGGTACTGCGCGACTGCGGTGCGCTGAAGGTGCTTTTCCCCGAACTGGACAATCTGTTTGGCATCCCGGCCCCTGCGAAGTGGCACCCGGAGATCGACACCGGCATTCACACGCTGATGACGCTGGCGATGGCTGCCGCGCTCTCCGGAGAGATCGAGGTGCGCTTCGCCACGCTGTTCCATGACGTCGGTAAGGCACTGACGCCGCCTGAGCGGTGGCCCAGCCATCATGGTCATGGTCTGGCGGGTGTGCCGCTGGTTGAGGCGCTGTGTCAGCGGCTGCGGGTGCCCAACGCGATTCGCGATCTGGCCCTGATCGTGACCGAATTTCACGACGTAGTGCACACCATTGAGCGGCAATCCGCGGCGTCGCTGGTGGCGCTGTTCGACCGGATTGATGCGTGGCGCAAGCCGCAGCGCGTCGAACAGATGGCGCTGACCAGTGAAGCGGACGCACGCGGGCGTGCCGGGCTGGAGAGTATGGCCTATCCGCAGGGTGACTATCTGCGCCGTGCTTTTGCGCTGGCACAGGCGGTTCCCACTAAAGCCGTGATCGAGGCGGGATTTAAAGGTGCGGAAGTGCGGGAGGAGTTAACGCGACGACGGGTTGACGCCGTCGCGCAGGGTCTGGCGATCGGGCAGACTGACTAGCAGTCTGCCTGCGGTTTACATGAAGACCATGTAGACCGCTGCCGCGACGATAAAGCGGTAGATGGCGAACGAGACAAAAGAGATGCGTTTGATCAGCTCAAGGAAGGCTTTAATCGCAATCAGCGCCACGATAAATGCCGTCACAAAGCCCACCGCGAACATCGGGAAATCGGCCATCGTCAGGAAGCCGATGCTCTTGTACATATCCAGCACGGTCGCGCCCATCATCATTGGCACGGCCAGGATGAAGGAGAACTCCGACGCGGCATAACGGCTCACGCCCATCAGCATCCCGCCAGAGATAGTGGCTCCGGAACGGGAGAAGCCAGGCCACAGCGCCAGGCACTGGAAGCAGCCAATCATAAACGCCTGACGATAGGTAATATCATCGACGCCCACGGCTTTCGGCTGTTTTGGCTTCAGGAACTCGGCGGCCAGCAGCAGCACACCCCCGACCACCAGCGCGTACATCACGTTGATCGGATTAAACAGCGTTTTAATCTGATCGTGCAGCACCAGACCCACAACGACTGCCGGCACCATGCCCAGCAGAATATGGATCAGCGACAGACGACCGCTGCCGACACCCTCATGTTTCACTTCGCCAAAGTGGATGCCGATCAGCCCGAACAGACGGCGCCAGAACATCACCACTACGGCCAGAATCGATCCTAACTGGATCACAACTTCAAAGGTCTCGGCTTTTTCACCCTCAAAGCCCAGCAGGTGACCCACTATAATCATGTGCCCTGTGGAAGAGACCGGTAAAAATTCGGTCAGCCCTTCCACAACGCCCAGGATTGCAGCTACCCAAAGCTGATGAATATCTGCCATCAAATGTTCCCTCTATCCGTTTCAAAACCATTAAAAAGGCGGTAGCGCGCTGCTATCGCCTGAAATCATGCCGCTGTTAGCCTGAAGTAAACCTTAAGGTCTAAACCGATTCGCCTGCTGTCACGCATCGGTACAGGCTATGACAGACAGTAATTTGGTTTGGTTTCATTGTGATGGCAATCACATCGTATTTATTTAGGAATAGTCCCGCGATCGATTCGCACGCCAACCTGCGCCGCCTGGGCCACCGCGCCCGGTTTGCTGACCTTTATGCGTACGCCAGGCGAATTGAAACGGTTCATCAACAGATCCGCAATTTCTTCAGCAACCCGTTCCACCAGGGCGAAACGGCTGCCGGTCAGGTGCGTCAGAATGGCCGAGGAGACATCGGCATAGCTGAGGCAGTCCTTCACATCGTCGCTGCTGGCCGCCAGCCGGTTATCCCAGGCCATTTCGACATCGAGCACCAGCTTCTGCTGTATGCCCTGTTCCCAGTCGTAAACGCCAATGGTGGTGAACACCGTGAGTTGTTCTATAAATACGATATCCATGATAAGACTCTCTGTTTTTGGTTAAGCCGGATACCACTTCCGGCGGATTATGCGTATTATCCACGGTTGAAGAGATCAAAACGACCCTGAAGGGAACGGTACGGTGTTATGAGTGCTTTCGCGCTTGGTATGATTATTTTCGCGTATCTTTGCGGTTCGATTTCCAGTGCCATTCTGGTCTGTAAACTCGCTGGCCTGCCCGATCCCCGCACACACGGCTCCGGCAATCCGGGGGCGACCAACGTGCTGCGCCTGGGCGGTAAAGCCGCAGCCGCCACCGTATTAGTGTTTGATGTGCTGAAAGGGATGGTGCCGGTCTGGCTGGCCTGGCTGATGCACGTTCCCCCGCTGTATCTTGGCCTCACCGCGATTGCCGCCTGCCTGGGTCATATCTATCCGGTGTTCTTTCGCTTTCGCGGCGGAAAAGGGGTGGCGACGGCATTCGGTGCCATCGCGCCCATTGGCTGGGACCTGACCGGCCTGGTCACCGGCACCTGGCTGTTAACGGTTCTGCTCAGCGGCTACTCATCACTGGGCGCTATCGTCAGCGCGCTGATCGCGCCGTTTTACGTCTGGTGGTTCAAACCGCAGTTTACCTTCCCGGTTTCCATGCTCTCCTGTCTGATCCTGCTGCGTCATCACGATAATATTCAGCGGCTGTGGCGGGGACAGGAAGGCAAGATCTGGAAGCGCAAAAAGAAATCTCAGCCATAAAAAAAGCCGGCAAGCCGGCTTTTTTCACATCAGATGGCGGGCAGTTCCGCCAGCGGCCAGCGCGGCCGCACGCTGACGCCTAACCCCCCGCGCGTTCCTCCTTTCAGTCGCACCATGCCCGCATACGCGATCATCGCACCATTGTCGGTGCAGAACTCAGGACGGGCGTAGAAGACTTCGCCGCCGCGCTTTTGCATCATGACCGCCATCTGCTCGCGCAGCGTCCGGTTGGCGCTGACGCCGCCCGCAATCACCAGACGCTTAAAGCCGGTCTCATCCAGTGCGCGCTTACATTTGATCGCCAGCGTGTCCACCACCGCATCCTCGAAGGCGCGGGCGATGTCGGCTCGGGTCTGATCGTCATCCGCATTAGCGCGAATGGTGTTCGCGGCAAAGGTCTTCAGCCCGGAGAAGCTGAAATCCAGCCCCGGACGATCGGTCATCGGACGCGGGAAGGTGAACCGCCCCGCCGTGCCCTGCTGCGCCATTTTGGAGAGCATCGGCCCACCCGGGTAGTCGAGACCTAGCAGCTTCGCCGTTTTATCAAAGGCTTCACCTGCCGCATCATCAATCGACTCACCCAGCAGGAGATATTCCCCGATGCCGGTGACGCTGATCAGCTGAGTATGTCCGCCCGACACCAGCAGCGCGACAAACGGAAATGCCGGTGGATTCTCTTCCAGCATCGGAGCCAGCAGATGACCTTCCATATGGTGGACCGGCACCGCCGGCACTTTCCAGGCAAACGCCAGTGCGCGACCAATCGTCGCCCCGACCAGCAGCGCACCGACCAGTCCTGGCCCGGCGGTGTAGGCCACCGCGTCGATCTGCTGTGGTGCCAGACCGGCTTCCTTCAGCGCCGCCTGAATCAGCGGCACGGTTTTACGCACGTGATCGCGTGAGGCCAGTTCCGGCACCACACCGCCATAATCTGCGTGCACTTTAACCTGGCTGTAGAGCTGGTTAGCCAGTAATCCGGCCTCGTCATCATAGATTGCGATGCCGGTTTCATCGCACGACGTTTCAATACCCAGAATTCGCATTGCATCACCTCATTCTTGCGGCGCGCAGTTTATCACAGCAATGGGAGATGCAGCGCGGCCATCCCGCGTAAAAAGTCATTTTCTGTCGGCTAAAGAGTGCGCTATACTCCCGCCCCTGGAAAAACCGGCAGCCGCACAGGCAAACGCTCCTGTTGGTTTCAAATTGTCCATGGTGCTTTACAAACCAACCTGGGTTGGAGTAAAATGCTGCACCATTTTGAAATGTGCTGGCGCCGCAGTCAGCAGCAAAACCGAATTTTATCGAGGTGAGAGTTACATGCCGGTAATTAAAGTACGTGAAAACGAGCCATTTGACGTAGCACTGCGTCGCTTCAAACGTTCTTGCGAGAAAGCAGGCGTTCTGGCTGAAGTTCGTCGTCGTGAGTTCTATGAAAAACCGACTACCGAACGTAAGCGCGCTAAAGCGTCAGCAGTTAAGCGTCACGCCAAGAAACTGGCTCGCGAAAACGCACGCCGCACTCGTCTGTACTAAGTCGTTCCGGAGGTTCGCCTCCACCGCGTGATTCACGCAGACAGAGTCAAGTAAAAGGCCGTGCTTTCCGAAAGGAAGCGCGGCTTGTTGCCGTTTATGAGCTGAAAAACCGGGGCGTATGGCTGGACGAATTCCACGCGTATTTATCAACGATTTACTTGCCCGCACGGATATCGTGGATCTTATCGATGCCCGCGTTAAGCTGAAAAAGCAGGGTAAGAATTTCCACGCGTGCTGTCCTTTCCACAATGAAAAAACCCCCTCTTTCACCGTAAACGGCGAAAAACAGTTTTATCACTGTTTCGGCTGTGGCGCACACGGCAATGCCATCGACTTTTTAATGAACTTTGATCGTCTGGAGTTTGTTGAGAGTATCGAAGAGTTAGCCACCGCCCACGGTTTAGACGTGCCTTATGAAGCAGGCAGCGGGCCCAGCCAGATGGAACGCCATCAGCGCCAGAGCCTGTATCAGCTGATGGAGAGCCTGAACGGTTTTTATCAGCAGAGCCTGCAGCAGTCCAGCGCGCAGCCAGCCCGCGACTATCTCGATCGTCGCGGTCTGAGCGCCGAAATCATCGATCACTTTGCGATAGGGTATGCCCCCGCCGGCTGGGACAACGTTCTCAAGCGTTTTGGCAAGCAATCCGAAGACCGCGAGTCACTGATGGAAGCGGGCATGCTGGTCAGCAATGACAAAGGCCGTACCTATGACCGGTTTCGCGACCGCGTCATGTTTCCGATTCGCGATAAGCGTGGCCGCGTCATCGGTTTTGGCGGACGTGTCCTGAGTAACGAAACGCCGAAATACCTGAACTCGCCGGAAACACCGATTTTCCATAAAGGCCGCCAGCTCTATGGCCTGTATGAAGCAGTAAAAAATCATCCTGAACCCGCCCGCCTGTTAGTGGTCGAGGGATACATGGACGTGGTTGCGCTGGCGCAGTATGGCATCGATTATGCCGTTGCGTCGCTGGGCACCTCCACCACGGCTGAACACATTCAGTTGCTGTTCCGCAGTACCGACACCGTGATCTGCTGTTACGACGGCGACCGGGCCGGACGTGAAGCAGCATGGCGTGCGCTTGAGACCGCATTGCCTTACATGAATGATGGTCGTCAGCTACGCTTTATGTTTTTACCCGATGGCGAAGATCCGGATACGCTGGTCCGCAAAGAGGGTAAAGCCGCTTTCGAGGCGAGGATGGAGCAGGCAATGCCGCTCTCTTCGTTTCTGTTTGATAGCCTGCTGCCGCAGGTGGATCTGAGCTCACGCGACGGTAAAGCGCGCCTGAGCACGCTGGCTTTACCGCTGATTACGCAGATCCCTGGTGAGACCTTACGTATTTATATGCGTCAGGAGCTGGGGAATAAACTGGGTATTCTCGATGACAATCAGCTTGAAAAGCTGATGCCAAAGCTGGCCACAAGCGGAACGGCGCCGGTTGCCCCGCCGCTTAAGCGTACCACCATGCGCGTGCTGATTGCGTTACTGATACAGAACCCGCAGCTGGCGTCGATGGTGCCTTCGCTTGACGGGCTGTCTGAGTCAAAAATGCCGGGTTTACCGCTGTTTATTGAATTAGTCGGTCGCTGTAATGAGAATCCTGGATTGACCACCGGACAGCTACTAGAGTTATATCGCGGAACAAATTTTAGTCAGACGCTTGAAACGCTGGCGATCTGGAACCACATGATAGTAGATGAAGAAGCCGAAGCGGTGTTTCAGGACTCGCTGGCCAGCGTCTACGACTCAGCTCTGGAAGAGCGTCTGGAGTTTCTGATAGCGCGTGAACGCACCCAGGGACTGAGCGCCGACGAGCGCCGTGAGCTCTGGACACTCAGTCAGGCGTTTGCCCGAAAATAATTTAGCACGCTGCCCGTTCTGATGGAGGGCGGCGTGGCTGTTTTAAGGCCGTGGGCGTTAAGCCAGGCCTGTACTACCAACGATTTATACACGCGGCTTAAGTGCCGATTACTGATGGGCAAAGCCCACGCCGCGACGAAGGCAGCGGCAAGAATTAAAGGCCTTCACTGCTATTGTTGGCTCGCTGCCGACCGACACCAATCTAATTAACAGAAGTGTGGATACCGTCTTATGGAGCAAAACCCGCAGTCACAGCTCAAGCTTCTTGTCACCCGTGGTAAGGAGCAAGGCTATCTGACCTATGCTGAGGTCAATGACCATCTGCCGGAAGATATCGTCGACTCCGATCAGATCGAAGACATCATCCAGATGATTAACGACATGGGTATTCAGGTGGTTGAAGAAGCCCCTGATGCCGACGATCTGATGCTGAACGAAAACAGCTCCGATACTGACGAAGATGCCGCGGAAGCTGCCGCTCAGGTGTTATCCAGCGTTGAATCTGAAATCGGGCGTACGACTGACCCGGTTCGCATGTACATGCGTGAAATGGGTACCGTTGAACTGCTGACGCGCGAAGGCGAAATCGACATCGCGAAGCGTATCGAAGACGGTATCAACCAGGTTCAGTGTTCCGTTGCCGAATACCCTGAAGCGATTACTTACCTGCTGGATCAGTACGACAAAGTTGAAGCAGGTGAATCACGCCTTTCCGATCTGATTACCGGTTTCGTCGATCCTAACGCAGAAGAAGATCTGGCCCCAACGGCTACGCACGTGGGCTCTGAGCTGTCTGAAGCCGATCGTAACGACGACGAAGATGAAGACGAAGACGAGGACGACAACTCCGAGGACGATAACTCCATCGATCCGGAACTGGCGCGCGAGAAGTTCTCCGATCTGCGCAAGCAGTACGAAACCACCCGCAGCGTGATCAAAAGCAAAGGCCGCAGCCATGCCGCCGCCGTTGCTGAAATCCAGAACCTCTCTGACGTCTTCAAACAGTTCCGCCTGGTACCGAAGCAGTTCGATTACCTGGTAGGCAGCATGCGCACCATGATGGAACGTGTCCGTACTCAGGAACGTCTGATCATGAAGCTCTGTATCGAGCTGTGCAAAATGCCGAAGAAAAACTTCATCACGCTGTTCACCGGCAACGAAACCAATGAAAGCTGGTTCAAAGCGGCGCTGGCGATGAACAAGCCGTGGTCTGAAAAGCTGCTGGAAGTGCAGGATGACGTTATGCGTTCCCTGCAGAAGCTGGCGCAGGTCGAAGAAGAGACCGGCCTGACCATTGAGCAGGTTAAAGATATCAACCGTCGCATGTCGATCGGTGAAGCCAAAGCGCGTCGCGCCAAGAAAGAGATGGTGGAAGCGAACCTGCGTCTGGTTATTTCGATTGCCAAGAAATACACCAACCGCGGTCTGCAGTTCCTCGACCTGATTCAGGAAGGTAACATCGGCCTGATGAAAGCGGTCGATAAGTTTGAATATCGCCGTGGTTACAAGTTCTCGACCTATGCGACCTGGTGGATCCGTCAGGCGATTACCCGCTCTATCGCGGACCAGGCACGTACCATCCGTATTCCGGTGCATATGATTGAGACCATCAACAAGCTCAACCGTATTTCGCGCCAGATGCTGCAGGAGATGGGTCGCGAGCCGACGCCGGAAGAGCTGGCTGAACGCATGCTGATGCCAGAAGATAAAATTCGCAAAGTGCTGAAAATCGCTAAAGAGCCGATCTCGATGGAGACGCCGATTGGTGATGATGAAGATTCACATCTGGGCGATTTTATCGAAGACACCACGCTGGAGCTGCCGCTGGATTCTGCTACCTCAGAGAGCCTGCGTTCTGCCACCCATGACGTGCTGGCTGGCCTGACCGCGCGTGAAGCGAAAGTGCTGCGCATGCGTTTCGGTATCGATATGAACACCGACCATACGCTGGAAGAAGTGGGCAAACAGTTTGACGTTACGCGTGAGCGTATTCGTCAGATTGAAGCGAAAGCCCTGCGTAAACTGCGCCATCCGAGCCGCTCGGAAGTGCTGCGTAGCTTCCTCGACGATTAAGTCCAACAAAAACCCCGGTTCGCCGGGGTTTTTGTTGCCTGCTATTTATCCGCCCTGCTCTCCCCCGGATGCAGCTCCCGGTAAAGCTGACGATAGGCTTCGACCATCTCCTCCAGTGAGGCGCGATTAAGGCCGCTGGGATTTGGCAGCACCCACACCTGGGTTTTCCCCATAAAGACGGGCTGCTTACCCCATTCCACTTTGCGCTGCTGAAAGGCATGACGAAACGCATCCTTACCCAGGATGGCGAGCGCGGCGGGCTGGTAATTCAGCACCTTTTCCATCAGGCGTCTGCCGCCCTCACGTAGTTCATCCGTGGCAAGCTGGCTCGCCTGCACCGTGGGTCGCTCAACCAGCATGGTGATACCGCAGCCGGTTTCGGTTAAGCGCTGCTCCTCTTCCGGTTTCAGCTGCTCACGGGTGAATCCGGCCTGATGGATGACTTTCCAGAACCGGTTACCGGGATGCGCAAAGTGAAAGCCCTGATGGGCAGTTGACTGGCCGGGGTTAATGCCGCAGAACAGCACATCAAGCCCCGGAGTGATAATGTCGCGGATAGCGTGTTCACTCATGCCTTTCCCGCCCTGCTGTCGCTACGCTGTGGCGTAAGCGCTCTGCTGCTCTGCTTCTCCATAGAACGTCCTGTGCTCTCTGCCACGTAATCTCTGGCTAAGATAGTAGTGATTACGCTCAGTACATTCCAGCCTTCAGGACTCAACGCGTTACGCTATCGACGTGACAGAGGCAGCACACGACTGCTGCAGCCTGATGTCCAGTTTCGCTAAAGGCATGGCGTCGCATTTTCCACGCTGTTTTAAAATTTCGCTAACGCCGTTCGCCAGTTTTGTTATAGAAATCAGCAGGTAAATCGCTGCTGTTTATTTCAGCAACCGATGGCGGAGTGCTGGATCGCCCTGAAGAGATACTTTATAATCCCCGCTCCGCTGGCCCCTTAGCTCAGTGGTTAGAGCAGGCGACTCATAATCGCTTGGTCGCTGGTTCAAGCCCAGCAGGGGCCACCAAATTTTAGTTTTAAAATCATGTAATTAAGCCACCTATATCCTGGTGGTTTTTTTGTTTCTGCAAATTAATGCCCCCCTTTTGTCCCCCCAAATTGTTTCTTTAACTTCACAATTGCATGCAAGAACGCCAAACTCAGTGAAACTTAAACACAGCTCTTCGAATCCGCATCCTGTAACCTCATCACTTCCTTGCTCGTTATCGAGCCTTGCTGAACTGTTCAATTTTTGTGCTTACTATATCCGAGGAGTGTAGCCTCATCCGGCCTTTTCAGAAGGGTGATATCTTCAGGAAGAAATTCACTTCCTCCTTCTGTTTTGTCAGTTAATACCAGGTTTTCCCCTTCTAACTTTACGTCAACAACTGCAAATAAATATTTTTTACGCATAATAATTTCATAGACATATCCAACGCCCGAATTTCTAAAGGTTTTTTTGTATCCTTCCAATAAGAAGTAATCAGTAATGTGTGATGTTGCTCGAATGAAATTCATGATAGCTGGAGTTGAAATTACCCCATCGAATTTACCGTCATAAATATTCAAATCCACTGCTGTTTGATCACTGTTTTCTAACCATTCATTTGCTGAAATTGAACCTTCATTGTCACTTTCAGTCCGTGATGGCCAAGAGCCACTCATTGATGGCGTAGATAAATACCACTACTCAACCAGATTATAATTTTCTTAACTAAATCTGAGTCTACTGTCGAAATTGTAAAATAGCCCCAACAATAGAAGATGATCAACGCGATAGGCATTGTGCTCTGTGATGCGGATAAAGAGAGTAAGCAGGCCAGTGTTTATGTGACCCATTATCTTCAGCCTCAGGTGGCTCAGCGTGAACAGTCGCGCATGCTGCTGGCCGGCTCTGCAGCTCAGCAGGTAATGACAAGTGGAGAGATGCTGCTGACACATTTTAGCCCGAACGAGGAGCCAGAAGATCATGAGCATTCGCTTTTTCACGTGACCTGGCGCGATCAGAGCAAAACCCTCACTATCCTGCCACTGGGTTTTACCCTAAAACGCTGGGGGTGCTGAAACTGGTTCAGTGCCAGTTCAACAGTTTTACTGCAGCCAATCTGCGGGTGTTGCAGCAGATTGCTGAGCGTATTGCGATTGCGATAGGTAATGCGCTCGCCTGTCAGCAGATTAAGAGCCTGAAAGAGAAGCTGCTGTATATTTTACTGGAGCAGGAGTTCGAGCGTGTCGGGGGAAACAGGCTGATCCCGGTGGATGTAAGATTGATCGCCGCCACCAATCGCGATCTTCGGCAGATGGTGGCAGACAGAACGTTCCGCGCGCCCTGGGGGCTGGCCTGCCAGATAATTTCAGCACATCTGTAATAATTCATCATGCATGACGCGCTGCTTTTTCTATTACACCAATGAATTCACAGAACATCAGATTAAATCTGACTGATAACGTAAAGCTCTTCTGTTTATAGTTTTTCCGGTGATATTCACTGGGGATCGGCAAGACGGCTGGTCCCATAATCTGTCTGCGCCCTGTTTAAAAAGGAGACCCAGGGCGTACTTATTATGCTCAATACTACGATTTACCCGCGGATGGTAGCGGTTATGAATTATTGACACAGAAAAAGGTAAATCAAACACTAAATAAAAACCCTGATATCAGACAGTTACTCTAATAAAGAGGGAACCATTTTAGCCAGCTGACGATAAATCGACTCACTCATAAATGTAAAAATAAAAAACAAATGATGCAAAATGAGGACAAATAAGTGATTCCAGCCATCAGAAAAAACTTTATTTATGTATAAAAAAATATATTGTTACACCCCGCAAAACAGCTTATTACAGAGAGAAGATTTTTCCGTTATTCATCGCCAGGCCAGCCCGATAAAACTCAGTGAGCCGGGGTGCAGTTTTAAAGATTATTTAATTTACCACGATTTTCAGTCAGGCAACGTTTCCCGGTTCAGGCATAGGCGGAAGGATTTCCGCAGGATGGTAAATGGTATTATTTAACAGACCCTCTTTTCGTCCATGTAGCATTAGTCGCTTAAGGTGTCGGCCTGGAGGTAAAGAACTCAGCGTAATGCAGTGGCGCGCTTTTAAAAGGCATCAGCTTCATAACGCGGGTATAACAGCAGTAAAAATGCTTTAACTAACCGAAAATACATTAAAAGGAATTGAAATATGCGTGATTTAACTCTGTGTGAAATTGAAACCGTAAGCGGTGGTGAATTTGTCTCTACCATTGAAGGGGCGCTTGAAGGGGCTATCTGGGGCCTTATCGAAGGTCTGGCAACGGGTGTCACGGTCGGTGGAAGTGCAAGCCGCAGTGCTGTATTCGGACCTATTGCTCAGCTCTGCGGTGCGGTCCTGGGCGGCGTCATTGGCCCGGTCGCATGCGTCATTATGGGTGCCTTGTGGGGAAAAGATGCTGTCGCCGCATACGCTGCTGACTTCCGCGTCAACTACGGTACCAGCGGTTCCCAGTTGCTGGTATAACAGCATAGCCCGTTATCACCGATCAAATAAATGCTGACGTTAATCCTTACCCCTCCCGGATAAACTCAGCCTTTAAGTTTTGCCGTAGCGAATGGCAGAAATTGACCGCTGAAATAACGGACTCCAAAAATCCCTGCCCTTATGCTGGCATTCGTTGTGATCGAATCTATCGAAAACAAGCGCGTTAAACGCCGCTGATAATGATGCTGATTTAAGGGCGGGGATGGCATGATGCCGATTAACGTTATCCCCGACGCCCCGATCGCTGACAGGCGCATTCACCACTCACCCAGAGCATACCCCACCTCTTGCGCATTAGCAGACAGGATTGCTTACGCTCCCCAAAACTGTCCGCGCTTAGACATCTTTTTTTTAAATAAATCTATTTCAGAGGAGGTTGTCATTACCATTTTCTCCCTGCCGTTAATTTTCAATTATAAATATAAGGTTAAGCAGAAAAAACTATAACCCATCAAACATGCTATAAACACTCACCTTCAAATGAAGACAATTTTACTTATTCGTTAACTAGGCCATTAATAAAAATTTATGTTAGCCTGACCTTCCTGAATTAAAATTCAAAATCAGGAGAAGGCGATTAACCAGCGTAATTAGCTTAAGGGATAAGGATATAATACGTCTCTTATCTTTTATCACTCTGCACGCTGATTAACCCGCACAGCAAAGAGAGCGTACGGTCTGTTCAGATCTGCTCATTTATAACAAATCTGATAAGAGAGATAATATGAGAAAATTATTATTAAGCACTGCAATTGTCGCCGCGATGACTACCGTCAGTTTTGCGGGTCACGCTACAGAATCTGCGACCCTTTCCATCACGGGTACAATCACTCCAGCCGCCTGTGGTGTGGCATTAAGCTCTGCAAGCATTGATCTTGGCACCATCGCCGCAGCGACGCTGCTTAAGGACAGCAATGTTAAACAGGGCAACACCGTTACTCTGAATGTGGATTGTGAAGCGCCTGTCGCAATCGCCGTTCAGACCACAGATAACCGTGCGGCAAGTGCCATGACGCTGGCGAACATGTCTGATGAGATGAAAACCTCCGTTTCAGGCTTATCAGATGCACACATATTCGGCTTAGGGACAGACAGCGCTCAGGGACATGTGGGGGCGATGGCACTGGCAATTACTGACGCAACCGCCGACGGTGCAGCGAATACCAATGTGCTGACCAGTAGCGATAAAGCGGCATGGTCTCTCACTCATGTGACGGCTACAGCACCCGCAACGCTGACTAAAAACGGCTATTTTACCCTGGCGGCGGATGCCAATAGCACCACCCCGGCAGCCATGACTAAAGCCTCCTATTCCATTGCGTCAAGAATGATTCTGAAGAAAGCGGATGCCTACCCGAGTGGGGAAGAAGTGCCTATTGACGGTAACGTCACTTTCTCTGTGGTTTATCTGTAATTTTTCATGATTGTCAGCGAAGGCCGTCCGGCCTTCGCGTTTTAAATACAGGGTAAAAATAAAATGAAAATAATTCTCTCTGTTGCCATTCTCTTTTCCTTGTCTGTATCCGGCGTATTTGCAGCCGGCATGAAGCCTGAAGTACCGGCTTTATTTCTTGATGACCAGAATCGTGAAGTGACGGTTAATGTACTGAACACAGACAGGGATACGGCGCTGCTGCACAGCAGCCTGCAGACAATTCCTGAAGACCCTGAAAACCGGCTGATTATTACCCCTCAACTGGTTCGTGTCGATGGAGGGAAAAACCAGCAGATCCGGGTGGTGTTAAAAGAGGGTGTCAGGCTGGATACCCAGAAGATGCAGCGAATTAATTTTGTCTCTATCCCGCAGGATGATGGTAAAAAGAATCGCGCCCGCATTCTCATTGGCCAGAATATTCCGGTCATTATCTCCCCCGCCAGCCTGCCGGTAAACACCGCGCCCTGGACAGGGCTGACCTTCCATCTTTCAGGTGCCTCTCTGCACATTGAAAATCCGACACCTTATATCGTCAGGCTCACCAGAGAGATTAATTTACTGCCCGGCAAAGGGTCGGTTGAACTGAAAAATTCCTACATTCTTCCGGGTGAAAAGTTTGATGTGGCTCTGCCTGCTGCCTCCGCAAATAAGGTGAAAGCCCTGCTTCTGCACCCCGTCACCCGATATGGAATTTTAACCGCCCCTTTTAATGTGCCGCTCTGAGTCCGTTCACCTTTATCCATGAAACAATTTCTGATACTCAGCCTTGTGGTCAGTTCAGCCTGTGTGCAGGCGGCAAACCGCTATGACAAAGAGATGCTCAAAGCGCTCGGCTACGACGCCAGTGCCGCTGAACTGCTTGATGCAGGCACGCACTTTCTGCCGGGGAAACAGCCCGTCAATATTGTCGTTAACGGTCAAAGCAAAGGGGTGCATATCCTGACGTTTGATCAGGCCGGTAATCCCTGCTGGCCAGCCGATCTGCCAGAAAAGCTGGGGATCATCCCCGATCGTTTTCGTCAGGCAGAGGATGCACGCTGCCTGCAGCTGCCATCCGACAGCCCGATTCTGCTGGAGCAGCGGGTTGACCGCAGTAGCCTGCTGCTGAAGGTCCCGGCAGGCGACCTGTCTGCGCATCCGCGCTTCTCCAGCGGGGGAAATGCGCTGGTGGTGAATTACGATGGCCGACGCTATCAGTACCAGACGCGCGCCGGACAAAACCACCACTCGCAGACGCTGACCTCCGAGATTGGGGGCAATATCAACAACTGGGTACTCCGCAGCGGGCAGAGCTATACCAGCCAGAATGAACACCACCAGCTGACCCGACTCTACAGTTATGCCCAGCGCTCCCTTCCCGGCTGGGCGTCGGTCGTGCAGATAGGTGAGATCACCGCGGGCGACACCCTGTTTTCCGGCATAAACCTGCTGGGCGCACAACTCATGCCAGAACGCAGTGCAGAAAATAGCGGAAACAGCGGCGTGTCGCTGAATCTGCTCTTCTCACAAGCCGGTACTGCCGAGGTCTGGCAGGCAGGCATCCTGCTGAAGACCTATCAGGTCACAGCAGGCATGAACACACTGGCTGACATCCCGGCGATCAATCAGTCCGATGATTTTGAGATCGTCAGCCATGACCAGTCGGGTCATCGTCAGCAGCAGACGATCCCCTATATTCAGGCTCTGACCACGGTTTCTCTGGCAAATGCCGGACTCTCTCTGGCCGCCGGACGTCTGCGCCTGACCGATGAGTCGTTCCCGGTGTTCGTCGGTTCCGCCGGACTTTATCAGAATGGTTTCATGGCTGTGACGGCAGGCGGGCTGATGAGCGAGCACTATCAGGCCGCCTCCTGGCGCACCACGCTGCGGCTGACAGAACGCCTTATCGCTTCCCTGACCCAGACCGCCTCGCAGATGCAGGATTCGGCCGGGGAGCGAGGCAACATGCAGGGCCTCAATCACCAGCTCAGCATCAGCGCAGGCGTGACGCCCCGATTATCACTGACCTCTTCCGCCAGCTTTCGCAGCCGTGATTTCAGGGATCCCGGCAGTTCATGGCGCGCCGGAGACGCCCGTCAGGAGAATGGACAGATCCGTTCACAGTACGCCGCGGGGATAAGCTATAGCCAGCCGCAGCTCGGCGTACTCGCCTTTTCCGGCAGCCTGTCACAGAGCTGGCAGAATGCAGAAAGTCTGGGCTACCTGTTCAGCTGGGGCCGCACCTTCGGAAAAGTGAACGTCAATCTCGGCATCCAGAAAAACCGGCTTACGCAGGATCAGCGCCACACTGATGACCATTACGTATACCTCAATTTCGCTGTTCCGCTCGGCAGCCGCAGCAGCGTGCGCAGCTGGGTTAATGACACCCGGGGAAAAACACGCGCCGGCATGGGTGTTGACAGCACCCTGAATGATAAATTTGCCTGGAGCGTCTCCGGGGAGAAAAGTCAGCGTGAGGATGCGTCAGTTGCGGGTTCCGCAACCTGGACCACCAAATACAGTCAGCTGAGCGGCGGCGTTTCGCATAATGAAAACAGCACCAGTTACAACGCGGGCGCGCGTGGCAGCGCCGTCCTGCATAGTGAGGGAGTGACCTTTTCGCCCCGCAAAACAGGCGATACCTTTGGCATTATTTCCCTCAACAGCCCCCAGCCTGACGTCAGTATCCACACCCCTGGCGGCGTGGTGTGGAGCGACCACACGGGTCATGCCATCACCTCCTGGACACCGTGGCAGAAGAATACCGTACAGATCGAAAACCAGAGCCTGCCTGACAATGTCCAGGTCATCAGCGGTATTGCAGACATCACGCCTTACCGCGGCGCGGTAGTGCCGGTGATTCTGCCCGCCTATACGGTTCGCCGGGCGCTGGTGAGCTTCCCGCCAGAGCAAAGTCCGGCACCGGGTGCCCCTGTCAAAAATGGCAAAGGTCACCTGATCGCCTTTGTGAATGAGGATGGCACGCTCTTTTTCGACGACCTGCCGGACGAGCCGCTATTCAGCCTCGACCGCAATGGCAGCAAGTGTGCCATCGATATGCTTACGCCCTGGTATAACCAGCCCGGCACCCTTTATGCCTCACTTTCCGCGAGATGCGTCCCATGAAACAGCTCTCTGTTCTGCCTCTGCTGCTGGCTTTCAGTGGCCTTTTTGCCGCACTCCCTGCCCGTGCGGCGTGCGAAATTCAGCTCAGCGATCCACGGATTGATTACGGTGAAATGACACGGGGCGAGCTGCTCGGTCGCCCGGGCAATGCGCTGACTGCCGTCGAACTGCGGATGGGTGACCCGCGAGAGTCAGAGATCACGGTCATCTGTGACCGCCCGACACCGCTAAAACTGATGTTCAGCGGGCCCGCGAAAGACGCCGACAGCTACCTGTTTGGCGAACAGGGCCGGGCGACGCTGACCCTGCATGATGCGACGCTCGACGATCGTCCGGTCACGATCGAACGAGCCGGAACAGAGGCGGCAGCGATGGCATTCAGCGCCGGTCAGCCTTTGCAGTTCCGCAAAGAGGGCCAGATCGCCTCCGGCAGCACGCTGCGTGCAAAAGTGACGATAGTCACCTGGCTGGCTGCCGATGCCACCCGGGTGAGTGAGCGGAAACAGTGGCAGCTTAACGGCAGCTTTATCGTCAGCGATGAGGGTTAACGGCCGCTGAAAAATTATCTCGCGCCTTACCCTGTTTTCCCGCGCAAACCCCATGCTATCTTAAGGTTTTGATTTTTCAGTGGGCAAAATTGATGACTAAGTTGCGGGTAGGGATCGTGTTTGGCGGGAAATCGGCTGAGCATGAAGTGTCGTTGCAGTCGGCCAAAAATATCCTTGAGGCGATAGACAAAACCCGGTTTGACGTGGTGCTGCTGGGCATCGACAAACAGGGGCACTGGCGTCTTAACGATGCGTCCAACTTCTTACTGAACGCTGAGAATCCGTCACTGATCGCCCTGAATCGCGCGGCTGACGATGTGGCGCTGGTACCCGGTCATACTCAGCAGCAGGTTATCACCCGTCACAACGCACATCCGCTGTCGCAGATCGATGTCATCTTCCCTATCGTTCACGGCACGCTGGGTGAGGATGGCTCTCTGCAGGGCCTGCTGCGGATGGCTTCGTTACCCTTTGTCGGCTCCGACGTGCTCGGTTCTGCGGTCAGCATGGATAAAGATTTCACCAAACGCCTGTTACGCGATGCCGGTCTGAAGGTCGCCCCGTGGCTGAGCGTCACCCAGGCGCAGCGCGCCCAGCTGGATGCAGAGGCTGTCATTGCCCGCTTTGGCCTGCCGCTGTTTATCAAACCCGCCAATCAGGGTTCATCGGTCGGCGTCAGCAAAGTGGACAGCCCGGAGGAATTTGACGCCGCGCTGGCGCTCGCCTTCTCCTTTGACCGTAAAGTGCTGATCGAGCAGGGCATTAAAGGGCGCGAAATTGAGTGCGCGGTGCTGGGCAACGATGCGCCCGAAGCCAGCCCCTGCGGCGAAGTGGTGGTGCATGACGCCTTCTACTCCTACGACACCAAATATATCTCGGAAAGCGGTGCGCAGACGGTGGTGCCCGCCGCCCTCTCCACGGAAACCAGCGATGCCATTCGTGAGGTTGCCATTAAAGCCTTCACGGCACTGGAGTGTTTTGGTATGGCGCGCGTCGATGTGTTTTTAACTGACGACGGCGAGATTATTGTCAACGAAGTGAATACCCTGCCCGGCTTCACCAATATCAGCATGTACCCGAAATTATGGCAGGCGGCCGGACTCAGCTATCAGGATCTGATCAGCCGCCTGATCGACCTGGCCATCGAGCGCCACCAGCAGGCCAGCAACCTGAAAAGCAGCGTCAGCTGAGTGCATCGGCGGTGTGGCGTCAGGCCACGTCGCTGGTAAAGGTGCGGTAGTTAACCGGTGAGGTCTGGTTGCGGCCGTTGCGTTTCGACAGATAGAGGTTTTTATCTGCCGCAGAGATCAGCCGGTTGATGACGGGGGGCCACTCCGTCGCCTCAGCGGCGCTGTCATGCGCCAGTCCCAGACTGACGGTCACCGTCACGGTATTCCCCTGCAGCCAGAACTTCTCTTTCGCCATCGTCTGCCGGATATTCTCAGCCAGAAAATAGAGTCTCTCCGGGTTCTGATCGAACAGCACCACCACAAACTCCTCGCCGCCAAAACGGCAGATGCGTCCCGCTTTGCCCACCACCCGCTGCATCCGACGCGCGATCTCTTCCAGCACGCTGTCACCCGCGTCGTGACCAAAATTGTCGTTAATGGCTTTGAAGTAGTCGACATCCAGCAGGATAACGCCCGCTTTGCGTTCAGGGAAGATGGGTTCACTGCGCAGGCTTTCATAGAGACCGGAGCGCGACAGCAGCCGGGTCAGGAAGTCGTAATTCGCCCGCAGCGCCAGGCGCTGGTTAAGCTGTCGGATCGCATCCATACTCGCGGCCACGATCAGCGGGCTGATGGAGATGGTCGCCACCCCCAGCCGGGCCGAGGTGAGATGGTTAAGCGGCAGCATCGCGTCGCTGCCCTGAATGTTCATCACGCCGTGCGACACCAGGATAATTTCGGTAATGCCGGTCAGTAAAATCACCAGGCTGGTCAGCGGCATGGGCAACACCACCGCACACCAGATCAGCGCAGGAACCGGGAACGTCAGGCTGCCCGCGCCACCCATCATCGCCCCGATTGTCAGCGAACCCGCCACGGCGATAACCGGGAGCAGCTTGCGGATGTGCAGAAACTGGCGGGGCGACAGCGACGACCAGTCGCGGGTCAGCAAAAACGGCAGCAGCATCAGCCCGGTGGAGAACTGCTCGCTGAACCAGTCAGCCCATGCCACCGCCAGCCCGGTATCAAAATCAGCCTGCTGCGCCAGCGCGCCCCAGCTGGCACAGGTGAACGCCGCCAGCAGGCAGGCCGGGAAGATTCGCAGCACACTGGTAATCCGCTCACTGCCGGAATCGTGCTGAAGATGCCTGACCAGCAGCGTCACCGCCACCAGCACAAACAGCACATTCGCCACGTTAAGGGTTAACGCTGAGAACGCCCAGCCCGAAAAAACGGTGTCGTTGAACACCATGGCGGCCAGGATAGCCAGGTAGTAGCGGCCCCGGTGCAGAAAGGGATTGCGGACGATGACGCCCGTCACGATCGCATTGACCGGCCAGAAGAGAGAGAGCTCTTTGGGAAAGCGCAGATGTCCGCCGATAAAACAAAACAGCAGCGTGATTAAAAACAGCAAAACTGCGTTCTTCTTTGCGTTGTGCTCTTCAAACAGCGGTGTGCGCATGCGTCCGGACCTTATCGCGGTGAGGCTGGCTCTCCACGCCAGCCTGAACAGGCGCGTGGTGTCAGAATGATTAAATCCTGAATGCCCTCAATGTCATCCTGCGATAAAACCCCACTTCATGGGCTAACTCAATAAAATGACCCAGTGCCGGGTAAGCACAGCAGATGACAGCAGAAAACGGGGCTTTATTATGCCCCGCCAGTAAAAAAATCGGCTATCCGAGATATCCGATTTTTACTCTTCTGCTGATGCTGCCGTTGCGCTTCAGGCTATTTTACGGCCACCGGCCACTGACTCAGGCGGATGCCGCGCTTGTCCGCGTTGTCGCCAAAATCTTTCAGCACCGCTTTCACATCGGGATCGATATATTCCGCATTGTCATTATCGATAATCACCACGCTGTTCTCCGGGATCTCATCCAGCAATCCCTGCAGCTTTGGGTTGTGCATAAACGTCAGGTTCTGCTGAAAGCGCAGAACGTAGTGGTCGTCATAACGGGTAAGCTGCAGCGCGTTGCGATGGCTTTTATAGATGCTGTAGAGGATCTGCGTGGCGATACCGATGCCGATACCGACCAGCATCCCCAGCGTAATAATGCCGACGATGGTCGCCAGGAACGGCACGTACTGCTGGGCCCCCATCCGGAACTGTTCGACAAAGAGTTTAGGGGTCGCCAGTTTATAGCCGGTGTAGAGCAGCACCGCGGCCAGGCTGGCCAGGGGAATGGCGTTCAGCATCTCACTGAACCACATGCCGCAGATCAGCAGCAACACACCGTGAATGAAGATGGAGAGCTTTGTCTGCGCCCCCGCGCTGACGTTGACCGAACTGCGCACGATCACCGCCGTTATCGGCATCGCGCCCAGAAAACCGGCGGTCAGATTACCGATGCCCTGAGCGAACATCTCTTTGTTGGGCGACGGCGCGGGCGTCTGCGGACGCAGCTTTTTCAGCGCTTCCTGACTCAGCAGGGTTTCCAGGCTGGCAACCAGAGCCAGCGTCACGGCGACGACCCAGACCTGCGGATTCTGCCAGGCCATCCAGTCAGGCGTTTCCAGCTCAGCCACCAGCGCAGAGACGCTGTCGAAGGCGGGCAGCGAGATGCGTGCCAGCCCCTGCGCCATCTCCGGGAACAGCCTTCCGCCTGCCACCGTGGCGACGCAGCCGACCAGCACCGCAATCAGCGGCCCGGGGATCCAGGCCAGCGCCTTAATGCGTTTGATCGGGGCGGTTGTCCAGAGGCATAAAATGGCTAAACCGACCGCCGCCACGACAATCGACGGCAGTGAGAAGGTCATCTGCCCATTCACCAGCGAAACCAGCTCCGCATCGCCCGCCGCGCCCAGCGCCACCGGGATCTGCTGCATGATCAGCAGCAGGCCAATCGCCGCCAGCATGCCTTTAATCACGCTGCCCGGCACCAGCGAGATAAACCGTCCGGCGCGCAGCAGACCCAACAGGCACTGCAATGCCCCGGCGATAATCAGCGCGGTGAGGAAGGCGGAGAAGCTGCCCAGCGTCGCCATCGAGGCGACAACGATAGTGACCAGACCCGCCGCCGGACCGCTGACGGCAAAGCGCGAGGGACTTAACGAGGTGACGACCAGACCGCCAATCACCCCGGTCAGCAGACCGGCAAACGGCGGCAGCCCGCTGGCCTGAGCGATACCCAGACAGAGCGGTAAAGCCACCAGGAAAACCACCAGACCCGCCGGGATGTCGCGGCGCAGGGTATCAGAATTCATCATGAAGGCTCCTCTGAAGATTGATGAATCAGCTCTTTGAGATGGCCGGAGCGCAGGTCATAAACACAACCAAACACCTCCAGTTCCTGGCCCGATTGCCAGATTTGCCTGACCGGCTCAGACTTCACCAGCCTGGCGAATTGCGCTTTAACGTTGGCTTCAACCAGCCGATCGCGTTGTTCATCGGGGGTGGCGTCTGCTGGCCCTTCCTCGGCCAGCCCCTGCTGAATGTCATCACGCAGCCGCTGAATACGCCTTCCCAGTGCGGTGTCCTGCCCTTCCAGCACGCTGCCTGGCAGGTTCTGTGCGGCTTCTACCCCGCCGCAGCCGTAATGGCCGCTGAGCACGATGCGTTTCACGTTGAGAAAGAAGAGCGCGTATTGCAGCACGCTCAGCAGATTGTCATCCTCCTCCAGCACCATGTTGGCGATATTGCGATGCACAAAGAGTTCGCCTGGGTGGGAGCCGGTCAGCACTTCAGCCGGAACACGGCTGTCTGAACAGCCAATCCAGAGCGAGTGCGGTTTTTGCTGATGAAGGGATTTTTTGAAATAGTCTGGATTACGCTGGCGGCGCTGTAATGCCCAACTGCGATTTTTCGCTAATAAGGGTTTAAGTGTCGTCACATTCATCTTCTCTCTACTACCGGGATGTCGCATCCTGGCTGATCACAAAGTGTATCGGCTCACAAATAGCGTGAGAGCCGCCAGGTAAATAAGAACCAAGTCACAGAAAAAGGTTATAGACGTTAACCATTGCCAATGCACGAGCAATATTTCACAACGCTTTAACATGGCGTGATTTGTCAATTAAACGTCAGCAAAAGTCAGAAGAAAGTAAATTTAATTCAGCAGGAGAAAAATGAGGGCACATAAACAGCGAAGATTAAAATAATATATATCATTTAGTTAAAAAATATAAAATAAAAGACTTAATTTATTGCTGACAAATTAATACAAACACTAACCGCATGGCTTTTTCTTACCCTGCCCGTTCGCCCCACTTTTACCAGGATTACTCTTAATTAAAAAATTAACCATTAGCACAATCAACCATCTTAATAGCAGAGAGCCAGTTAAATACGCCTGCTTTGAGATAAGAATAAAGCGAGAGATGATTAATTTGATTCGCAGCAAAATAGTGACAGCGGAAAGTAAATCAGGACCAGAATTTAACAGAGCCTGAACGGGTCAGGCTCTTTTTCTTGACGAATTATTTACCGTTCCAGCTTTGCAGGCGCGATTCCCGCACGGAGAGCTGCTGATCCGGCGTCAGCTTATTGTAATTCTCCGCCATACCGCTCTCCCAGTCGCCGTAAAGCGGGTTCGGCAGCACGATGAACTGCGTGCCAAACTGCTGATGATTGAGATTCACAAAATCGCGACGCTGCTGATTGCCCTGATGCCAGGTCGCTCCGCCGAAATCGTTGAGGTTATCGCCCACGTAGAGCACCACGTTGTAGCCCGCATTTTTGATGGCATCGAAACGCGCCTGCTTGTTGGAGCTGTCGGTATTCAGGCGCACCGTTTTTTCACTGACGTCAGGAAAACCGAGCTGCTGCATATTCGCCACCGTGGCGGCGTAATCTTTCTGATCGCGGTTCGACACATAGAACAGTGTGCCGCCGTTCTGGGTGACGTGGCGTGCAAACTCAACCGCGCCGGGCACTGCTTTCGCCTGTCGCGCCTGGGTCCAGGCTGACCAGCTCTTGCTGCTGAACGGCTGACCGTTTTTCGCCTGCCAGGCGCTGTAGGCGCTGTTATCCAGCATGGTTTCGTCCAGATCGACAATCACAGCTTTCGGTTTGCCGGTCAGCGACGGCGCCTGATCGAACGCCATGCGTGCGGTGTTGAACGCCTGCCAGGTCAGCGCCTGATATTCGCCGGACTGCTGGAACCAGTTGACCGCCAGCACCGACTGCTGCCCGAGCTGCTGCTGAGCGGTCTGATGTGACGAGGAGGCGCAGCCGGTCAGCAGCAGGGCAACCAGTCCGGAGGCGGCAAGTTTTGCGGAGGTTTTCATCATTTCATCCTTAAGGTGAGAAAGGGCTGAGGAGACGCTTCAAAAATGTAGCAGTTAACGTAAGCTGTTGGCAGCCCAATGCATGCTGTTATCACAGGAGATTCCTATGGCCGTTATCCCGCGCTCGCCGTTGCTCGACTCGCTGGACTGGGTGGATTATGCCTTTCAGCCCGCCGGTGAGCCACCGCCCGCCGACGGCGCCTGGGGGCATCAGCGCCACAGTGCCACGGTCGTCTTCGACGTCGAAAACACGCCATCCAAAAGCTGCGAGTCGGATGGCATTATCAGCAGCGGGACGCGCCCGGTGGCGGTGTATACCGCTGACTGCCTGCCGGTGCTGATCGCCGATCCTCAGCAGCGCATCGTGGCGGCGGTGCATGCCGGACTGAAAGGCACGCTGGCGGGCGTGCTGATCCGCGCCGTGGAAAAACTGTGCGAACAGGGCAGCGAGCCAGAGAATCTGGTCGTGGCGATCGGCCCGGCACTCGGCCCCTGCTGTTATGAGCTGGCCGAACCTCAGCTGGCGGAGATCGCCCGGAATCCGGCGCTGGCCCGCGGGCTGCGCTGGCACAGGCAGCAGCCGGTCAATGGTGAGGCTCAGCGCCCGCAGGCGACGGCGCGTCAGCAGGGTGTCTGGTTCGATCTGCCGGCGCTGGCGACGCAGATGCTGGTCGATGCGGGCGTTCCGGCTGCGCAGATCGATAATGTCGGCGTCTGCACCTACTGCATGGCCGAGAGCGGTTCAAGCTACCGCTTCAACACCCATACGGGCAGCGGCTATCAATCCCGCTACTCCTGGATCCGGCGGCGATAATCGCGCCCGCCCTGAAAATCGGTCACGGCGGACGCACGGCCTGTCGCGGCTGATGTTGATTTCACTCACACCCTGACACTCTTTCACTTTTTTTTAACACAGAAATGGCTAGAGTTAACTCATCCGACCACTTTATCGTGAGTGATGATCATGGCCGTTCATTCCGACTATCCCGCGCTGTTCAGGCCGCTGGACCTAGGTTTTACCCGACTGAAAAACCGTTTCCTGATGGGCTCCATGCACACCGGCCTGGAAGAGCACCCGGATGGCGCAGCCCGGCTGGCGGCTTTCTATGGCGAGCGCGCGCGCGAAGGCGTCGCGCTGATTGTCACCGGTGGCATTGCCCCCAATGCGCAGGGTGTTACCACCGCCCACGGCGCGATGCTGACAGAGGAGGCGCAGTGTCACTGGCACCGGCAGATTACCGATGCCGTTCATCAGCATCAGGGCAAAATCGCCCTGCAGATCCTGCACACTGGCCGTTACAGCTATCAGCCCGATCTGGTCGCGCCCTCTGCCCTTCAGGCGCCGATCAATCCGTTTACGCCCCAGGCGATGAGCGAGGCGGCGATTGAACAGACTATTGATGACTTTGCGCGCTGCGCCCGCCTGGCCCGAGAGGCCGGCTACGACGGCGTCGAGATCATGGGCTCTGAAGGCTACCTGATTAATCAGTTCCTGGTGAAGCACACCAATCAGCGCAGCGACCGCTGGGGCGGCGACTTCCGCCAGCGAATGCAGTTTGCCCTGGCGGTCACCCGCGCGGTGCGCGCCGCCACCGGCGACCGTTTTATCATTATCTTCCGGCTGTCGATGCTCGATCTGATCAAAGAGGGCAGTACGCTGGAGGAGACGCTGCTGCTGGCGGGCGAGCTGGAGCAGTGTGGGGTCACGCTGTTCAATACCGGTATCGGCTGGCATGAAGCGCGCATCCCGACCATCGCCACCTGCGTGCCGCGCGCGGCCTTTGCCTGGGTCACGCAGCGCCTGCGTGCTCACGTGTCGGTGCCGGTCATCGCCACTAACCGCATCAACCACCCCGCCGTCGCCGAAGAGCTGCTGCAGTCAGGCTGCGCCGATATGGTGTCGATGGCGCGCCCTTTCCTCGCCGATGCCGCCTTTGTCAGCAAAGCGCAGCGCGGCGAACCGGACAGCATTAACACCTGCATCGCCTGTAATCAGGCCTGCCTAGACCAGGTGTTCGCCGGAAAGATCACCTCCTGCCTGGTCAATCCGCGCGCCTGCCACGAGTCGCTGATGCCGGTGATCCCCAGTCGCGCTCCGCGCAGGCTGGCGGTGGTCGGGGGTGGCCCGGCCGGAATGGCCTTTGCCCTGCAGGCGGCCGGGCGCGGACATCAGGTGACGCTGTATGAAGCCGCCGCCGATATCGGCGGCCAGTTCAATATTGCCCGGCTGATCCCCGGCAAAGCGGAGTTCAGTGAAACCCTGCGCTATTTCCGTCACCAGCTGGCGGCCGCCGGCGTGACGGTCAGGACCGGCTGCCGGGTCACGGCCGATGGGCTGGGTGATGCCGATGAGGTGGTGCTGGCCACCGGCATTCAGCCACGCACGCCGGATATTCCGGGCATCGAGCACCCCAGCGTCCTGAGCTACCTTGAGGTGCTGCGCGATGGGCGTCCGGTGGGAAAACGGGTGGCGATTATCGGAGCCGGTGGCATCGGTTTTGATGTGGCGGAGTTTCTCTCGCAGCCTTCGCATGACGCGGATCGCGCGGCCTTTTACGCTGAGTGGGGTATCGATCAGAGCCTGACGCAGCGCGGCGGTGTGGTGGCCCCCGAGCCGCCCGCCGCATTACGGCAGATCTGGCTGCTGCAGCGCCGCACAGGCAAACCCGGCGCCGGGCTGGCAAAAACCACGGGCTGGATCCACCGGGCCAGTCTGCAGGCGCGCGGCGTGGAGATGTGGGGCGGCGTGGAGTATCTGGCGATTGACGATCGCGGGCTGCACCTGCGGCGCAACGGTGAAACCCTGCTGCTGGCGGTCGATAATGTGATTATCTGCGCCGGACAGGAGCCGCAGCGCGAACTGGAAGCGGCGCTGCGTGCACGGGGACAGAAGGTGACGGTGATCGGCGGTGCCGATGTGGCACAGGAACTGGATGCGCGCCGCGCCATCGCACAGGCGACCGCGCTGGCGCTGCGTGTCTGACTAGCGCATTTTCACTGCGCGCAGCACTACAAACTTCTGGTTAGAGGCGACCAGCGTGCAGTTGCCGAACAGCTTTTTCAGCTTCTGGTGATAGTCGAGGTGGCGGTTGCCGACGATGCGCAATTCGCCGCCATATTGCAGACAGCGTTTGGCATCACGGAACATCTGCCACGCCAGGTGATCGGTGACGGCGTGCTGCTGGTGAAACGGTGGGTTGCACAGCACCGCGTGCAGCCGGTCCGAGGGATAGCCGCTCAGCACGTTGTTGACCAGGAACTGACAGCGTGACAGATCCTCCGGACGGTTCACTTCCACGTTAAGCTGGCTGGAGGCGACCGCCATGTAGGACTCATCCAGAAAATGCACCTCAGCCTGTGGGTTCTGTGCCAGCGCCATCAGCCCCACCACGCCGTTACCGCAGCCCAGATCGACAATCTCGCCTTCGATATTTTCCGGCAGATGCTGCACAAACAGGCGTGCGCCGATATCCAGCGAGCTGCGTGAGAAAACGTTGGCGTAGTTGTGGATCTGATAAGGGGTGCCATCCAGCGGCCAGACCTGCGTGGGACTGGCTTCGCGCAGGGCAGGCTGGCTGAACTGACTGAAGATCAGCCGCGCTTTTTTCCACGCCAGCGAGGTTTTCGTCTCGCCGATGATCTGTTCAAACAGCTGCAGGGTGGAGTTATGGATCTCTTTGGCGCGGGCTGCCGCCAGAATCACCGTCTCCGGGGTCACCACTTCACGAATCGCGCGCAGCTGATGCTCCAGCAGCGCCAGCGTCTTCGGCACTTTAATCAGCACCGCTGCCGGGGAAGCAGGCAGCGCCGCCAGGCTGTCAATAAAGTGGACGTCGCTGTCATCCATCCCGTTGAAAGAGAGGTTCTGCCGGGCGGCCTGCTGGCTCAGCCAGGAGTCGCTGACGTGCCAGACGGGACGCGGATTGAGACCACAGGTTAAGGCACCAAAACTGTCGTTGAATACCAGCACCGGCCCCTCTGGCAGCGCCTGCTGTAACAGATACTCATCAGCCGCATCCCAGGCTTGTAATGGACTTTCGTCACGCATCTGCGGGAAGCGATGCAGGATCAGTGTGCGATCGTTCAGTTCAAGTTGGCTCATGAATTCTCCGGCGTGGTACACTTTGATTAATTTTCGCCCCGATAAAAAGGGCGCGCAGTATACTCTTTTTCGCCTGGAATCCCTAATGTCCTCACTCATCTACCTTCAGGGTTATCCTGCTCCCCTTCTTGAACAGGTGCAGACCCTGATTACCCATCAGCGCTTAGGCGCGTTTCTGCAGGAACGCTATCCCGATACCCACGATGTCGTGAGCGATAAGGCGCTGTATGACTACACCCAGGCGCTGAAAAACCGCTTTATGCGCAACGCGCCGCCGATCAGTAAGGTGGTGTGGGACAACAAAATTAAAGTGATGAAGCATGCGCTGGGGCTGCATACCGCTATCTCGCGCGTGCAGGGCGGCAAACTGCGGGCAAAAGCGGAAATCCGTATCTCCACCTTTTTCCGCCTCGCGCCGGAGCCTTTTCTGCGCATGATCGTGGTGCATGAGCTGGCTCACCTGAAAGAGAAAGATCACGATAAGGCGTTTTACCAGCTCTGCTGCCATATGGAGCCGGATTACCACCAGCTCGAATTTGATGCGCGGCTCTGGATGACCGACCAGGCGATGCGCGGCAACGCGGCTTAAAGAAACTCCTGCGCTTTCTGGATCAGACTGGTTTTGGTCAGCGCGCCCTCAAAATGGCGCTCAGCGGGGTTGTTCAGCACCGGCAACCGCTCCAGCGTGACGGCGGCAAAGGCTTCCCACCCTTCACGCATGCTCTGGTTCTGATAGATCACCGGGAAATCCTGATCCATCACGCACTGCACCGGCGAGTCGAGGGTGATCTCCTGTGCCAGCACCCGGCGTGAAATCTCATGAATCGAGACCACGCCGAGGAAAGCCCCCCCGGCGTTGATCACATAGACGTAGCGCTCGCGCTTCAGTGAACTGACCGCCAGCGCCTGCCCCACCGACGCTTCCGGCTGCAACGCCGCGCCGGGAATAATCAGCTCGGCAATGCGCATGTTATCGAAATCATATTTCGCTTCTGAACGGGTAAAGTGATGGCTTACTACCGGGTAGGTGCTGGCCGATTGCAGCCGATAGACCACCATGGAGGCCAGCACCGTGGCGATCATCAGCGGAAACAGCAGGCTGCTGTTGAGGGTCATCTCCAGCACCATCAGCATCGCCATCAGCGGGGCCTGGCTGACCGCCGCCAGCACCGCCGCCATGCCAATAGCGGCATAGAGCAGCACATTGCCGAGCGGCAGATGCAGCATCGCCCCCAGCGTCGCCAGGATCACGCCGAGCAGCGCGCCGATCAGCAGTGACGGCGTAAACAGCCCGCCGACCGCATTCGAGCCCACCGAGAGGCTGGTGGCAACGGTTTTCAGCAGCAGCAGCAGCAACAGACCCGGCAGCAGATAGTGGCCCGCCATCACCTTCACTATCACTTCGTAGCCGTTGCCGAGGATATCGGTCGAGAGCAGTGCCAGTAAGCCCACGGCCACTCCGCCTGCACCGAGGCGCAGCGGCAGGGAGGCGACCCGGCTGAACAGCGCTTTACTGCGGGCAATGCACTTAATCAGCAGCCAGCCCGCCAGCCCGGCGCACAAACCAATCAGCACCGTCATCAGCAGGCTGCTGAGATCCATGGCAAAGTTTGCCTCCGCCAGCGGGTAGAGCGCGCTGCGAAAGCCCAGCGTCCACATGGTCATCACCGCCGTGGCGGAGGCGATAATCAGCGGGATCAGCCGCTGCAGGGCGGAGATGCCGAAGGCGATTTCGGCGACGAAGATAGCCGAAGCCAGCGGCGCATGGTAGACCGATGAAAGCCCCGCCGCCGCCGCCATCGCCACCACGTCACTGTTTTTCAGGTTAAGCGAGGCGGGCAGCAGGCGGCCAATCGCGCTGCCGCACAGCGCCGAAAGCTGCACCATCGGCCCCTCTTTCCCTATCGACGCGCCGCTGCCGATACTGGCGATGGAGGACAAGGCGCGGAACAGTGAGGTTCGGGTCGGCACCGCATCGAGCCGGGCGTTGATCACCTCAAGGTAGTCAGTTTTCACCGTCTGCTGCTGCTCAATGGCGACCGCATAACGCAGAAAAAAGCCCGCCAGCACACCACCAGCCCCCACCAGCAGCGGCCAGAAAATCCACGGCCAGAGCGGCAGTAACCCGCTGATCTCCCCGCTGCGGGCAAACAGCAGATGGTTGATCAGTTCAATCACGCCGCGAAAAGCCAGCGTCACCAGCGATGCGGCACATCCGACCGGAATGGCGATCAGCAGTGTGGTCCAGTTTAATGCGTGCTTACTTGCTTTCACCTGCGCTCCCTGGTTGGTGCCTGACATTCATCGCTCCCGCATAGTATTGGAATCGGGATCGCAGGATCAATCCCTGCCCGCCCCTCCCCATTGCACCGCGCCGGAGAGATGTTACTCTGCCGCTTTACCGCTGCCGGAGAGAAAACGTGATTCGTTTTGCCATTGTGGGAACAAACTGGATAACACGCCAGTTTATTGATGCCGCGCATGAAACCGGCGGGATGCAACTCTGTGCGGTCTATTCGCGCAGTCAGCAGCAGGCGGACGCCTTTATCGCCGACTATCCCTGCCAGGCAACCTTTACCTCGCTGGAGGCCCTGGCCGCCAGCCCGGCGATCGATGCGGTCTATCTTGCCAGCCCTAACGCCCTGCACTGCCAGCAGGCACTGCTGTTTATGTCGCACGGCAAGCATGTCATCTGTGAAAAGCCGCTGGCTTCCAATCTGGCCGAGGCGGAGCAGATGATCGCCTGCGCCCGGGAACATCAGGTGGTGCTGTTTGAGGCGTTCAAAACGGCCAGCCTGCCCAATTTCCTGCATTTAAAAGCGGCGCTGCCCGCCGTGGGGCGGATGCGGAAAGCCCTGCTGAGTTACTGTCAGTATTCATCGCGCTACCCGCGCTATCTCAATGGTGAAAACCCCAACACCTTTGATCCGCGCTGGTCGAACGGCTCAATCATGGATATCGGTTATTACTGCCTGGCCTCGGCGGTGGCACTGTGGGGCGCGCCGCAGCGGGTGCAGGCCAGCGCCACGCTGCTTGAGAGTGGTGTGGACGGACATGGGGTGGTGGTGCTCGACTACGGCGATTTTGACGTGACGATTCTGCACTCGAAAGTCAGTGACTCCAGCCTGCCCAGCGAGATTCAGGGAGAAGCCGGATCGCTGCTTATTGAGAAGTTATCGGAGTGTCAGCAGCTGACCTTTATGCCCCGCGGCGGAGAAAAGCAGGTGCTAAGTCAGCCACAGCATAGCAACACGATGCGTTATGAAGCGGCCGAATTTGCCCGGCTGGTGGCGCAGCGTCAGGTGGCGCATCCCGGGCTTGCGATCTCACGCACCACGGCGGCACTGCTGACTGAAATCCGTCGGCAGACCGGTGTTATCTTCCCGGCCGATCGGACGGTTGTGTAAATATTTCTAAATATGTCTGCGAGCTGTTGCTTCCTGGGCGGTGAAACCGTAACGTAGCTTTCTGCAAAGGGGAGTAACTTGTAATCTGATTGATCGTCACTACGTTGCGCAAGCATCCGGTCGTCAGGCAACCCGGAATCGATTTCTGTGTTGTAAGTGAGACCTTGCCGGAAGGCGAGGTTTGCTTACACAAAAATAAGCGGCTGATGTCTTCTGACTTCAGCCGTTTTTTTTATTTTTCAGACAGGATACGAATATGCAAACTGTGGGGACACCTTTACTCTGGGGCAGCTTTGCGGTTGTGGTGCTTATCATGCTGGCTATCGACCTGCTGTTGCAGGGACGCCGCGGCGCGCAGACCATGTCTTTTAAACAGGCGGCGATCTGGTCGCTGATCTGGGTTTCCGTCTCACTGCTGTTCAGCGCCGCTTTCTGGTGGTATCTGGAAGGCAGCGCAGGACGCGAGGTGGCTAACACCCAGACACTCGCCTTCCTGACCGGTTACGTGCTGGAAAAAGCACTGGCGGTGGATAACGTCTTTGTCTGGCTGATGCTCTTCAGCTACTTCTCTATTCCGGCCAACCTGCAGCGTCGCGTGCTGATCTACGGGGTATTAGGCGCTATCGTGCTGCGTACCATCATGATCTTCGCCGGTAGCTGGCTGGTGACCCAGTTCAGCTGGATCCTCTATGTGTTCGGTGCCTTCCTGCTGTTTACCGGGGTGAAAATGGCGCTGGCGAAAGAGGATGATGGCGCAGTAGGCGACAAGCCGGTGGTGCGCTGGCTGCGTAAGCATCTGCGCATGACGGACGATCTCGACGGCGAGAAGTTCTTTACCCGCAAAAACGGCGTGCTGTTTGCGACACCGCTGCTGCTGGTGCTGATCATGGTGGAGCTGAGCGACGTGATCTTTGCGGTCGACAGTATTCCGGCGATCTTTGCCGTCACCACCGACCCGTTCATCGTCCTGACCTCCAACCTGTTTGCCATTCTGGGTCTGCGTGCCATGTACTTCCTGCTGGCGAACGTGGCAGAGCGCTTCTCGATGCTGAAGTATGGCCTGGCGATTGTGCTGGTGTTCATCGGCTTTAAGATGCTGATTGTCGACCTCTACCATATCCCGGTCGGCATCTCGCTGAGTGTGGTCGGTGTCATTCTGGCATCAACCCTGCTGATTAATGCCTGGGTTAACCGCAAAAGAGACCAGAAAAAGCTCGCACCATAATTACCTGCGGGGGCAGCGGATGCCCCTGTTTTATTTTGTGGCAGCCTGCCGCGCCGTTTCATCCCTCTGTCACACTTCCGCTATCCAGCATAATAAAAATCTGACGCGCTCCACAGCGGCAGAACTTTCTCTTTTCTCGTCCGATCTTTTCCTTATACTCCGCCGGGCAAACCGTTTTAGCCGATGCAAAACATCGCGCCTGAAACTACATTCGCGACAAAATATAGAAACTATTATGCAGAAAACTCTCTCCGCACGTCTGGGTACGCTGCTCGCCGGTAGCTTGGTGAAGCAAATCATGATTGGGCTGGTCGCCGGTGTCGCGCTCGCCTGGATCTCACACGATGCCGCGTTAGCGGTCGGCCTGCTGGGCGAACTGTTTGTCAGTGCGCTGAAAGCGGTGGCCCCCTTACTGGTTCTGGTGCTGGTCATCGCCTCGATTGCGAACCACCAGCAGGGCCAGAAAACCAATATCCGGCCGATTATCATGCTCTACCTGCTGAGCACCTTTTTCGCGGCAGTGGTCGCGGTGCTGTTCAGCCATCTGATCCCGCAGACGCTGACGCTGGCGGTCGGGAGTACCGAAATCGTTCCCCCTTCCGGCATCACGGAAGTCCTGCACGGGCTGCTGATGAGCATGGTGTCGAATCCGATTACCGCGCTTATGCAGGCGAACTACATCGGTATTCTGGTGTGGGCGATTGGTCTGGGTCTGGCGTTCCGTCACAGCAGTGACACCACCCGCGCCTTTCTTAATGACGCGTCCGAAGCCGTGACCTGGCTGGTGCGCTGCGTCATCCGCTGTGCGCCTGTCGGTATTTTCGGTCTGGTGGCGTCAATTCTGGCCTCCACCGGCTTTGGTGCGCTGTGGCAGTATGCGCATCTGCTGGCGCTGCTGCTGGGTTGTATGGTGCTGATGGCGCTGGTGGTGAACCCGCTGCTGGTGTTCTGGAAGATCCGCCGTAACCCCTATCCGCTGGTCTTCACCTGTCTGCGCGAAAGTGGCGTCACCGCCTTCTTTACCCGCAGTTCTGCCGCCAACATTCCGGTGAATATGGCGCTGGCGAAACGTCTGAAGCTGGATGAGGATACCTATTCGGTGTCGATTCCGCTGGGCGCGACCATCAGTATGGCGGGCGCGTCAATCACCATTACCGTACTGACGCTGGCGGCGGTGCATACGCTGGGGATCAGCATTGATGTGCCGACTGCCATTCTGCTGAGTCTGGTAGCCTCCCTCTGTGCCTGTGGCGCATCGGGTGTGGCGGGCGGTTCGCTGCTGCTGATCCCGGTGGCCTGCAACATGTTTGGTATTCCGAATGACCTGGCGATGCAGGTGGTGGCTGTCGGCTTTATTATCGGCGTCCTGCAGGATTCGGCAGAAACCGCGCTGAACTCGTCAACGGATATTCTGTTTACCGCCGCTGTCTGTCAGGCAGAAGCGGAGCGCGAAACCAGCCGGGCTTAAGATCGTTATCACCGTCGGTTAATCCTCTGCCCTTCGCGAATGGCAGAGTCCGATCGCAAAGTCGCTTTACGCATCCCTGCTCGCTCGGCCCGCGCCTTCCCTGGCGCGGGACGCTTTGCTCTTCGGACTCAGCCATCCGCTCTCTGAGCTTTTGAGCGTTCTGAACGATCAGGATCGCTTTTTGATTTCAGAGCGTCACCCCGCTTTTGAAAATCGCCAGCTCGCGGAAGTCGTTCTTTTCGTTGTTGGTGGGCTGACCGCTGGCAATCGCCACGATGGTATCGACAAAATCTTCCAGCATCGCCTCCATGCTCATCCCCTCAATCAGCCGTCCGGCATTAAAGTCGATCCAGTGCGGTTTTTTCTCCGCCAGCGGCGTATTCGTCGCCAGCTTCACCGTAGGCACAAACCCCCCATAGGGCGTGCCGCGTCCGGTACTGAACAGCACCATGTGGCATCCGGCACCCGCCAGGGCGCTGGTGGCAACCGCATCGTTGCCCGGTGCACTCAGCAGATTCAGCCCCGGTGTGGTTAACCGCTCGCCATATTTCAGGACATCGACCACCTGGCTCTGCCCCGCTTTCTGGGTGCACCCCAGCGACTTCTCCTCCAGCGTAGTAATGCCACCCGCCTTGTTGCCCGGCGAGGGATTCTCATAGATCGGCTGCTGGTGATCGATAAAGTACTGCTTGAAGTCGTTGATCATCGCGACCGTTTTATGGAAGGTCTCCTCGTCGCGACAGCGGCTCATCAGAATCCGCTCCGCGCCAAACATCTCCGGCACCTCGGTCAGCACGGTGGTGCCGCCGTTGGCGATCATCTGGTCGGAGAAACGTCCCAGCAGCGGGTTGGCCGTGATGCCGGAGAAGCCGTCCGAGCCGCCACACTCCAGCCCGAACTTCAGCTCGCTGAGCCTGCCCGGTTCACGCCGATCGTGACGCATCTTCTGATAGAGTGCATGTAGACGTTCCAGTCCGGCTTCCACCTCATCGTCATGCTGCTGACACACCATAAATTCCACCCGGTCACTTTCAAAAGCACCGAGGGTGTCACGGAAGACATCGACCTGATTGTTCTCACACCCCAGACCAATCACCAGCACCGCGCCCGCGTTGGGATGCCGCACCATGTTTTGCAGCATGGTGCGGGTGTTGTCGTGATCCTGTCCCAGCTGCGAACAGCCAAAGGTGTGGCTGAACAGGAACGCGCCATCAATATCTTCCGCCTGCTGCGTCTCCTGCAGGAAACGCTGCAGGATCTGACGCGCAATGCCGTTGACGCAGCCGACGGTGGGCAGGATCCAGAGCTCGTTGCGGATGCCGACCTCGCCACTGGCGCGCCGGTAGATCTGCACCTCGCGATCGCCACGCTGCGGCGGCAGCGTCACGACGTCGGGCTGATATGCATAGTGGTCCAGATCGCTGAGATTGGTGCGGGCATTCTGCGAGTGGATCAGCTCTCCGGCCGCCACCGGCTGCGTGGCATGGCCAATCGGCAGGCCATATTTGATTACCAACTCATTCTGCCCGACAGGCTGCAGGGCAAATTTATGCCCGCGCCCGACGGCCTGATGCAGCACCACACGCTGTGGTGGCAGCTCAACCGTCGCGCCCGCGGCTAAGTCACGTAACGCCACGGCAACATTGTCGCGGGGATCGATTTTAATTGCGTCTTGCATCGCGTGACCTCAGTTGACTCAGCGCCTCACGAACGCCGTGGACGGTAATGTTTTGCAGGTGCCGGGTAACCGTCTCAGCCAGCCCGGGCTGACGGGTTAAATCTTCGCCCCAGTGCTGCGCATCACTGAGCACGTTCTCCACCAGCTGCTGCAGCGACATCGCCCCGCTCTCCTGCGCCTGCCAGGCATCGGCATAGCGCTGTAACCAGTGGGGATCATCCTGCAGCGGCCACGCTTTTCCGGCGAGCCTGCCGCGATAAAAGGCGATCAGCGCCGCCAGCGCAAAGGTAATGTGCACCGGCCACTGCCCGGTTTGCTGATGTGCGGTAAGCAGCGGCGTCAGCAGACGGGTGCGGAATTTGGTCATGCTGTTCAGGGCAATCGACAGCAGCGCATGGCGAATAAAGGGATTACGGAAACGGCGCAGAACCGCATCGGCAAAGGCATGAAGCTCCGCAGCAGGCAGATCCAGTGTTGGGATGACATCCTCGCGCAGTAACGACGCCACAAACCCGGCAATAGCCGGATCGGCCATCGCCTCGCCCACGCTCTCCAGACCGGCCAGAAACGCCACCGGCACCATCGCGGTATGGGCACCATTCAGGATCGCCACCTTCTGCGCTTTATAGGGCGCGATGTTGTCCACATGCCGCACCTGCGGCGACAGCGCCTCCAGCTTCAGTTCACTGAACAGCGCCGACGGTCCCTGAATCACAAACTGGTAGTAGACTTCGCCCGCCACCAGATAGCGATCTTCATAGCCCAGTTCGCTTTGCAGCTGCGCACTCTCCGCCGGGAACCCGGTGACGATGCGGTCGACGAGGGTGTTATAGAAAGCGCAGTGCTGATGCACCCAGCTTTTAAATTCGGTCGGCAGATGCCAGTGATCGGCGTAGCGCAGCACCTGCTCACGCAGCGTGTCGCCGTTGTGGTCAATCAGCTCGCACGGCACCACCAGCCAGCCGCGGTCGCTGGCCCCACTGAAGTGGGAGTAGCGCGCCCACAGCAGCTGCGTCAGTTTTCCCGGGAAGCTGCTGGCGGGCTGGTCGGTGAGCTGGTCCGCCTCCGCAAAGGCGATACCCGCCTCGGTGGTGTTCGAGAAAACCATGCGCAGGTCAGGATTTTGCGCCAGCGCCATAAAGTCGCCGAACTGCTGATAAGGGTGGATCTCACGGTTCAGACTGCGGATGAGACGGGTTTCGCTGACCGGCTCACCCTGCGCGTTCAGCCCGCGAATCAGCGTGGTGTAGAGTCCCTCCTGCTGATTCAGCGTATCGCTGACGTCCCGGTTACGAGGCCGCACCACCACGATCCCGGCATCGGTGCCCTGATGCTCGTTCAGCCAGTCGATCTGCCAGTCGATAAAGGCGCGCAGGAAATTGCCTTCGCCAAACTGGATCACCCGGTCACGATAGCGCGCGCCCGGAAAGTCGCGGCGGTTCAGCCTCTGCATCATCAGGCTCCCAGCTCAATGCCGAAGTAATCGCGGGCGTTGTTAAAGCAGATGTTCTGCACCATCTGCCCTAACAGGGCTTCATCGCCCGGCGCCTCACCCTGGTCTACCCAGCGACCGATCATCTGACACAGCAGGCGGCGGAAATATTCGTGGCGTGTGTAGGAGAGGAAGCTGCGGCTGTCGGTCAGCATCCCGACAAAGCGACTCAGCAGTCCGATCTGCGACAGCTGGGTCAGCTGGCGCTGCATGCCATCCAGCTGGTCGTTGAACCACCAGGCGGAGCCGAACTGCATTTTGCCCGCCTCTCCTTCGCCCTGGAAGTTGCCCGCCATCGTAGCCAGCACTTCGTTGTCGCGCGGGTTCAGGCAGTAAAGAATGGTTTTCGGCAGCGCGTTATTGAGGTTCTGTGCGCCCAGCAGGCGTGCCAGCGGTTCGGCCAGCGGCTGATCGTTGATCGAGTCAAAGCCGACGTCCGGCCCCAGCAGCTGATACTGACGCGGGTTCGTGTTGCGCAGCGCGCCAATGTGATACTGCTGCACCCAGCCGCGACGGGCATATTCGCTGCCCAGCCAGACCAGCACTGCGGTTTTGAACTGGGCCGTCTCGTGTGGCGTAGGCGTGGTGCCGCTGCGGCGGCGCGCCAGAATGTTATCCAGCGTGACGTCATCGGCGTCGGCATAACAGACTACATCCAGTGCGTGATCGGACACCTTACAGCCGTGCGCCGCAAAGTGATCCAGCCGCTGATGCAGCGCCCGACGCAGGTCATCAAAACGCTGCACGCTGATGTCGGTCAGCTGCTCCAGCGCTCCGATCCACGGCAGGAAGGTTTCGGCTTCAATGTTAAAGGCTTTGTCCGGCCGCCAGCTCGGCAGCACCTTCACGCTGAAGCTGGCATCTTCTGCCAGGGCGCGATGATGGCGCAGGTCATCCAGCGGATCGTCCGTGGTGCCGACCATTTTCACCTTCATCTGCTGCATGATGCCACGCGCGGTAAAGGCGTCCTGCGCCAGCAGCTCGTTGCAGCGATGCCAGATGCTGTCGGCGGTTTTTTCAGACAGCAGGGTATCGGTGATGCCGAAAGGACGACGTAGCTCCAGGTGCGTCCAGTGATAGAGCGGATTACCGATGGTGTGCGGTACGGTCCGTGCCCACGCATCAAACTTCTCACGATCGCTGGCGTTCCCGGTACAGAACGCCTCAGCCACACCGTTGGCGCGCATCGCCCGCCACTTATAGTGATCGCCCTTCAGCCAGATGTCATAAAGGTTGGCAAAGCGATAATTTTCGGCAATCTGCTGCGGCGGTAAGTGGCAGTGATAGTCGAAAATCGGCTGATCCTTCGCATAGTCGTGGTAGAGACGACGGGCGAATTCACTATCCAGTAAAAAATCCTCGGTCATAAAACGCGACATAGAGACATCCTCATCAGCTGAACCACGTATGGCTCAAAGTTATCATACCAATTATGGTCCGTGACGGAATTATTTGCGATCCTGCTCACATAAACCGCGGCCACTCACCGCCGTCATGGACATTTCTGTCGCCCACAGCGCGCTAAATGGCTGTCATCTGTCAGGTTTCCAGTATCCCACAGCGCAGAAAGGGTTTTTGTGATGGCTCTCAACTTTTAAAGTTGTATAACAAGTTAGGCTCTGGCCCCATCGTGAGGTCGCAGGCGACCCACACATGGCAGGGTAAAAACGGGGTTGCTGACACAGAACCTGCGGGCGTGAGCCGAGCAGTATCACGTGCTGTCCCGCTCCAGATAACAACAGCGGCATGACCGCATACAGAACTGGAAGAGGTAGAGGATGCGTAAGATCAAAGGGTTACGCTGGTACATGATTGGGCTGGTGACGCTCGGCACGGTACTGGGCTATCTGACCCGCAACACGATTGCGGTGGCGGCACCGACACTACAGACCGAGCTGCATATCACCACGCAACAGTACTCCTATATCGTGGCGGCCTATTCGGCCTGCTACACACTGATGCAGCCGGTGGCAGGCTATGTGCTCGATCTGCTCGGCACCAAAATTGGCTATGCGGTGTTTGCCGTATTGTGGGCGATCTTCTGCGCGGCCACGGCGATGGCGGGCAGCTGGGGCGGCTTTGCTCTGGCGCGCGGTGCCGTCGGGGCGGCTGAGGCCGCGATGATCCCGGCGGGCCTGAAGGCGAGCAGCGAATGGTTTCCGGCCAAAGAGCGTTCGGTGGCGGTCGGCTACTTCAACGTCGGCTCCTCCATCGGCGCGATGCTGGCTCCGCCGCTGGTGGTCTGGGCCATCATGGCGCACAGCTGGCAGATGGCCTTTATCATCACCGGCGTGCTGAGCATGGTCTGGGCGCTGTGCTGGCTGCTGTTTTATAAACACCCGAAACAGCAGAAGAAACTGAGTGAGGAGGAGCGCCATTACATTATCTCCGGTCAGGAGGCGCAGCATCAGACCGGCAACACCCGCAAAATGTCGGCGCTGGAGATTATCCGCAACCGCCAGTTCTGGGGGATTGCTCTGCCACGTTTTCTGGCCGAACCGGCGTGGGGCACCTTTAACGCCTGGATCCCGCTGTTTATGTTCAAGGTTTACGGTTTTAACCTCAAAGAGATTGCGATGTTTGCCTGGATGCCGATGCTGTTTGCGGACTTCGGCTGCATTCTGGGTGGCTACCTGCCGCCGCTGTTCCAGCGCTGGTTTGGCGTCAACCTGATCGTCTCCCGCAAGCTGGTGGTGACGATGGGCGCGGTCCTGATGATTGCGCCTGGCACCATCGGCCTGTTCACCAGCCCCTATGTCGCCATCGCGCTGCTCTGTGTGGGCGGGTTTGCTCATCAGGCGCTTTCCGGTGCGCTGATCACCCTCTCCTCTGACGTTTTTGGCCGCAATGAGGTTGCCACGGCCAATGGCCTGACCGGCATGGCAGCCTGGACCGCCAGTACGATGTTTGCGCTGGTGGTCGGCGCACTGGCTGATACGCTGGGCTTCAGCCCGCTGTTTGCCGCGCTGGCGGTGTTCGACCTGCTGGGTGCGGTGGTGATCTGGACCGTACTGAAAAACAAACCGGTTGCCGAACTGAGCGCTGAGGCCGCCCTGCCGCCTGCGAATGCCGTTCGCAGCTAACCCACCGGGCTGGCATACGCCAGCCCATTTCCTCCCGCCGCCTGAAGTGGTATAACAACTTATCTGTTTTGCTATCAGGACTGTGCCATGGACCTCACCGAATCCCGTCGACTCTACCAGAAGCTGGCCAGCGAGCTGAAAAGCCGTATTGAAACCGGGATCTACCCGGTCGGTGACAAGCTGCCCGCTGAACGTCTGATTGCCGAAGAGATGGAAGTGAGCCGCACCGTGGTGCGCGAAGCGATCATCATGCTGGAAGTGGAAGGCTATGTGGAGGTCCGTAAAGGGTCGGGCATCCACGTCATTGCCAGCCAGCAGCAGAATCGCATCGCGCCGACCAGCAGCCAGCTGGAGTTCGCGACGTTCGGTCCGTTTGAACTGCTGCAGGCACGTCAGCTGATTGAGAGTAACGTGGCGGAGTTTGCCGCCACGCAGGTGACGCGACAGGACATCATCGACCTGATGGCGATTCAGGGGAATGCCCGTAAGGAAGATCACTTCCGCGATTCAGAGTGGGATATGCAGTTTCATGTCCGCATCGCCCAGTCCACGCAGAACAGCGCGTTAGCCGCCATCGTTGAAAAAATGTGGCTGCATCGTCAGCACAATCCCTACTGGCTGAAACTTCACGAACACATCGACCAGCGCAGCATTCTCAGCTGGTGCGACGACCACGATCAGATCCTCAAAGCCCTGATGCGTAAAGATCCCGCCGCCAGCAAACTGGCGATGTGGCAACATCTGGAAAATACTAAACAGATGCTGTTTAACGCGACGGCGGATGATTTTGAATTTAATGTCGACCGATACATGTTCGGTGAGAATCCGGTCATCCTTCCTGACGGCTCCAGCCACGCCCGCTAAACAGCCTGAACGCGCCGGTGAGGGTCAGTTAATCTGCAATAGTGTCAGGTCATGTAAAGCTCCTTTTTACACGCCGTTTCACAAGGTAAAACTCCTGTTCGTCAGCGAGTTTTCCTGTCTCAGACAGGTGATTTTTGTTACAGTTATCGCCCTTTTATTACCCTTTGAGACAGGGGGTTATAAAATCGCTGATTTAACAATCAATTCTGGAAGGATCCGGAAAATCCCGCCCAGGCTGCGCTCCTAAAATTTATAACGACATGCCGGTCTGCGTTTAAGTCCCTGTGGGACATGTTTAACAATGATGTTCAGGAATGATTGATGGATATTCTGCAAGCGTTGCTGCATGCCCTGTGGCAACAGGATTACGAGACCCTTTCCGACCCCACGCTGGTATGGGCCATTTACGGCGTGCTGTTCATGATTCTGTTTCTGGAAAATGGCCTGCTTCCTGCCGCGTTTCTGCCGGGTGACAGTCTGCTGATTCTGGTCGGCGTGCTGATTGCCAAAGGCACCATGAGTTTCCCCTTAACGATTCTGGTTTTAACCACCGGGGCCAGTCTGGGCTGCTGGGTGAGCTATATCCAGGGTCGCTGGCTCGGCAATACCCCCACGGTACAGAAATGGCTCTCCCATCTGCCCGCCCAGTACCACCTGCGCGCGCACAGCCTGTTTCACCGCCACGGCCTCTCTGCCCTGCTGATTGGCCGCTTTATCGCCTTTGTGCGCACCCTGCTGCCTACCATCGCCGGCCTGTCCGGTCTGAGCAACGCCCGCTTTCAGTTTTTCAACTGGGTCAGCGCGCTGCTCTGGGTGGTGATTCTGACCGTTATCGGCTTTGCTCTGGGTAAAACACCGATTTTCCGGCGCTATGAAGATGAGATGATGTTCTTCCTGATGATGCTGCCGCTGGCGCTGCTGGTCTTCGGGCTGGTAGGTTCGCTGGTCGTTTTATGGCGTAAACGTCAGGCGAATCAGAACGGGAAAGCCGAGTGATGAAAGCGTTGCAGGCGATTCCAAAACGGTGGATGCCGTGGTTGATGGCGGGCGCGCTGGCGCTGATCGCGCTTTGCGTGGTTCCCGCCCTGATGCAGCACGAGACGGTGGTGCAGATCCGGGTTTCCCATGCGGGCGCGACTCTGCCCGATGGCTTTTATCTCTATCAGCAGCTCAGCGCGCAGGGTATCCGTATTAAAAGCATTACCCCGGCGGGCGATGCACTGATTATTCACTTTGACAGCGAAGAACAGAGTCTGGCGGCACAAAAGGTGTTACGCCGCCTGCTGCCACAGGGCTTTATCGTGGCGCAGCACGATCACGCTCAGCATCTTTCCCTGGCCTGATACGCCCCGTCCCTGCTTTTCAGGCCGTCGCGGCATCGCGTGGCGGCCTGACAGCCTCTCTATCTCCCGGTCTTCTTTGAACTTTTTACGTTGCGTGTCTATGCTTAACGGAGAGTCGATTCTCAGCATCCGCGATCCACATCTGATCCCGCTGCTGAACAATCAGGTCGCAAAGGAAGGTACCCAAACGGATGAAATATCACCTATTACTGGGCGTCGCCCTCTTTTCGCTGTCTGGCTCACTGCTGGCCGCCGAATCGCTGTGCGAGCAGAAAGAGCAGGACATTAAGCACGAAATTGAGATGGCGCAGAAGCATAACAATCTGCGCCGGGTCAACGGCCTTGAGCGGGCGCTGACCGAAGTCCAGGCGGACTGCAGCGACAAAAAGCTGGAAGCCGCCCATCTGGAAAGAATTAACGCGCAGAAGCAGAAAGTGGCTGAGCGCGAGCACGAACTCAGGGAAGAGCGTGATGAGGGCCACGACAGGGAGAAGATTGCGAAGCGACAACAAAAACTGGATGAAGCGCGCCGGGAGCTGAAAAAGTTACAGGCGGAGCCCTATTAATCGGAATTAATCTACTGATGTTAAAGGAGTATTTTATGTCTAAAGACACATCATCGGAACATCTGCGTGCTGAACTGAAAAATCTGGCTGATACCCTGGAAGAGGTGCTGAGCAGCAGCACTGAAAAATCGAAAGGGGAGCTGGATAAGCTTCGTAATAAAGCGCGTGTGGCGCTGGACAGCTCACGTGAGCGCCTGGGTGAATCAGGCGAACGCCTTGCGGCGACAACCCGTGAAGCGGCGCAGAAGGCGGAAGGCTACGTGCGTGAAAATCCCTGGCATGGTGTGGGTATCGGTGCAGCGATTGGCGTCGCACTGGGCATGCTCATTTCGCGTCGCTGATTATGGCTGATTCACAGCAGAACCACGGCCCGGCTAAAGGGGTCATTAACATCGGCCAGCGTATTGTCACCACGCTGGTTGGCATGGTCGAGACGCGCGTTCGTCTGGCAGTGGTGGAACTGGAGCATGAGAAAGCCAACCTGATACAGCTGCTGTTGATGGTGGGCCTGACGATGCTGTTCACGGCCTTTGGTCTGATGAGCCTGATGGTGCTGATTATCTGGGCAGTGGATGCGCAGTATCGCCTGATGGCCATCGGGATCACCACCGGCACTCTGTTCCTGCTGGCGGTTATCTTCGGACTCTGGACCCTTCACAAATCCCGTCAGTCCACGCTGTTACGCCACACGCGTAAAGAGCTGGAGACTGACCGTAATTTGCTTGAGGAGCAGCGCTGATGAGCCGCCGCGAGCGTGAAGAACGCATCCATGAACTGCTTAAGCACGTGCAGCAGCAGCGGCTGGATTTAAGCGCGGCGCGGCGCGACTGGCTGGAAAGTACCGCCCAGTACGATCGTGGCTGGTTCACGTTCCTGAGCTTACGTCGCTATCTGGCGATTGGCAGCAGTGCGCTGGCCGTCTACTCGATTCGCAGTCCCAACCGGCTGCTGCGCTGGGCCAAGCGAGGATTTGGTGCCTGGAGTACCTGGCGCATGATTAAGTCCGCCCTGCCCCCGCGTTAACTCTCTGAAAAGCCGGTCCTGAAAAGACCGGCTTTCTTCATCAGTTTTTCTGAAAAACACTGACAGTTTTTCCTGCTTACAACCTTTTCACGCCGCGATTATCATCTCCAGCTATCAACCCAATGAAAAGCATCACTGCTTTCAGCGGGCACAAACCCTGCGGGCAGCCTGCCCTGCACTACTGATAACGCTGGAGTAAATGATGAAAAAATTCGAAGATACTGGTCTGTTGCTGGCTCGCATCCTGATGCCAATCCTGTTCATTACCGCGGGCTGGGGCAAAATCACCGGTTATGCAGGCACCCAGCAATATATGGAAGCGATGGGCGTGCCCGGCTTTATGCTGCCGCTGGTTATCCTGCTGGAGTTTGGCGGCGGTCTGGCTATCCTGTTTGGTTTCCTGACCCGTTTTACCGCGCTGTTCACTGCCGGCTTCACCATCCTGACCGCGTTCCTGTTTCACAGTAACTTTGCCGAAGGCGTGAACCAGCTGATGTTCATGAAGAATCTCTCTATCGCCGGGGGTTTCCTAGTGCTGGGTCTGGTGGGTCCGGGCGCATACAGCATTGATCGCCTGATCAGCAAAAGAAAACCGCAGGCGATTGCGCACTAATCTCACATAACGTGTAATGCCACATATACTTAGCAGGGCGGGGACATTTCCCCGCCCTGTTTGCTTTGGAGCCATTATGGGACAGTTAATTGACGGTGTCTGGCATGACACCTGGTACGACACCAAATCGACCGGCGGACGCTTTAAGCGCTCAGAGTCCGCCTTCCGTAACTGGGTGACCGCCGATGGCAGCGCAGGCCCGACAGGCAAGACGGGGTTTACCGCCGAACGCGACCGCTATCATCTCTATGTCTCGCTGGCCTGCCCCTGGGCGCACCGCACGCTGCTGATGCGTCAGCTGAAGGGACTGGATAACCTGATCGACGTCTCGGTGGTGCATCCACTGATGCTGGAGAATGGCTGGACGTTTGACGATACGTTTCCGGAGGCAACCGGCGACAAACTCTATCAGAATGACTTCCTCTATCAGCTCTATCTGCACGCCGATCCGCACTACAGCGGTCGCGTCACAGTGCCGGTGCTGTGGGACAAGCAGCAGAACACCATCGTCAGCAACGAGTCTGCCGATATCATTCGCATGTTCAACAGTGCGTTTGATGCGGTGGGTGCGCGCGCCGGGGATTACTACCCGGTTGCCCTGCGTGAGAAGATTGATGAGCTGAACGGCTGGATCTACGATACGGTGAACAACGGCGTCTACAAAGCGGGGTTTGCGACCTCACAGAGCGCCTATGACGAGGCCGTCACCGCCCTGTTCCACTCGCTGTCGCGCCTGGAGCAGATTCTGGGCCAGCACCGCTATCTGACCGGCGATCAGCTGACCGAAGCGGATCTGCGGTTGTGGACCACGCTGGTGCGTTTTGATCCGGTTTATGTCACGCATTTCAAATGCGATCGTCACCGGATTGGCGATTTCCGGAATCTCAGCGGTTTCCTGCGCGACATCTATCAGATGCCGGGCATCGCGGAGACGGTCAGTCTGCCGCATATTCGTCATCACTACTACTGCAGTCATAAAACCATCAACCCGCACGGCGTTATCTCTCTCGGCCCGGCGTTTGACTGGGATGAGCCGCACGGTCGCGATTGAGCGGCATCAGCCCCTCGCCGTGGCGCGGGGCTGAGTCTCACCCCGGCGGCTTCCCGCGCCCTCAGCGAAACCCCACCAGAATGCTGTTCACCGCGCTGAAGATCTCATTCATCTGATCCTGAAACAGGGTCGGCAGGTTATACATCATCAGCAGCAGCGCCCCCAATCCCAGGGTGATGGAGATGGGAAAGCCAATAACAAAGATAGAGAGTTGCGGTGTCAGGCGGTTAAGTAAGCCCAGCGTCAGGTTCAGCGCCAGCAGCAACGTCACCACCGGCATCCCAATCTGCAATCCACTGCTGAAGATCAGGCCCGCAGCCTCGGGTAACCGATAAATCGCGCTGGTCTATCGCCCGCTGACTGAACAGGCCCCGCTCAGTCAGTCCGGTGAAGCGGGTATGGAGGGCGAGCGCTAGCCGGGGCTGACCGACAGCGCCAGAAAGCAAAAACCCCGCCGGAGCGGGGTTTTGTAGTAAGACGTCGAAGCTGACCGTTAAGCCGCGCTCCTTTCATGAAAAGCGTCGTGGACAGTCATTCATCACCGAATGCACGTCGCCTGAAAGCAAAAACCCCGCCGGAGCGGGGTTTTTTAGTAAGAAGTCGAAGCTGACCGTTAAGCCGGGTTCTGTCGTGGACAGTCATTCATCTAGGCCAGCAATCGCTCACTGGCTCAAGCAGCCTACCCGGGTTCAGTACGGGCCGTACCTTGTGAACCCCTATTTGGCCTTGCTCCGGGTGGAGTTTACCGTGCCACGAACTGTTGCCAGTCGCGCGGTGCGCTCTTACCGCACCCTTTCACCCTTACCTGATCCCATTTCTGGGCCATCGGCGGTTTGCTCTCTGTTGCACTGGTCGTAGGCTTGCGCCTCCCAGGCGTTACCTGGCACCCTGCCCTATGGAGCCCGGACTTTCCTCCCCTCTGCCCGTCTCCCCACAAGTGAGGACGACGACAAAGCGGCGACTGTCTGGTCAGCTTCGGCGCGGGATAATAGGGCATTCGCCCGCATTTGTCACGCCTCTTGCTGCTCCAGCGCATACTTATAAAGCGCATTTTTCTTTACGCCGTGGATCTCAGCCGCCAGCGCAGCCGCCCGCTTTAACGGCAGCTCTTTCTGCAGCAGCGCCAGCGTTCGCAGCGCATCCGCCGGAAGCGCGTCCTCGTCATCGGCCTTGTGGCCTTCAACGATCAGCACCATCTCGCCTTTGCGGCGATTCTCATCTTCTTTTACCCACGCCAGCAGGTCGGCCACCGGCGCACCGTGGATCGACTCCCAGGTTTTGGTCAGCTCACGCGCCAGCACCACATAGCGATCCCCGCCCAGCTCACTCACCATATCCTGCAGGCTGTCGATCAGACGGTGGGTGGACTCATAGAAAATCAGCGTACGCGGCTCCTGCACCAGCGCACGCAGAGCGTCACAACGCCCCTTGGTTTTGGCCGGCAGAAACCCTTCGTAACAGAAACGATCGGACGGTAGCCCGGCGGCACTTAACGCCGCAATGGCGGCACAGGCGCCTGGCAGCGGCACCACCCGGATGCCCGCTTCGCGGCAGCGGCGCACCAGATGGTAGCCCGGATCGTTGATCAGCGGCGTGCCAGCATCCGAAACTAAGGCTATGCTTTGACCCTCCTCCAGCTTCGCAATCAGCAGTTCAGCCTTGTGCTGTTCGTTGTGATCGTGAAGTGCGAAGAGTCGCGCATTGATGGCGAAATGTTGTAGCAACAGCCCGGTATGACGTGTATCTTCCGCAGCGACCAGATCGACGCTCGAAAGCACCGTCAGCGCCCGCTGGGTGATATCACCCAAATTACCAATCGGGGTTGGAACGATGTAGAGCGTGCTGGCAGAAATCTCTGCCCGATCGAGTTGTTTCATTGTTTCATCCGAATTGCCGATTTAATATTGAGCATCTTGAAAAAAACATCACTGGATACAGTATGCTTCCTTCAAAAGTCGTTCGTCATAAAGCAGGACGCTTTCTGCCTGTCATTCTTGCTGGGCTGATTTTAGCCGCGTGTAGCGGTCAGGGGCCGCAAACCTCAACCGTCAATATTCAGGGGCCTGCCACAGCCAGCTCCGCTTACTATCTGCAGCAGGCGCAGCAAAGCAGCGATGATAGCAAGACCGACTGGCAATTACTCGCAATCCGCGCCCTGTTGAAGGAAGGAAAGTATCCTGAAGCGACCCAGCAACTGAGTCAGCTGCCGCAGCAGCTCTCTGAGACGCAGCAGCAGGAATCGCTGCTGCTGAAAGCGCAGCTGCTGATTGCCCAGCAGAAGATCAAAGAGGCTGAGCCACTGCTGGCTGACGTGAAAACCGGTGCATTATCGAAGGATCAGCTGGCGCGTTTTTACAGCCTGCAGATCGCCAGTGCACAGGGTCGCCCTTCTCTCTCCCTGTTGCGCACCTACATTGCGCAGGAGCCGCTGCTGACCGGCAGCGACCATCAGGCTAACATCGATGCTACCTGGCAGGCGCTGACGCAGATGTCGCCGCAGGAGGCCAGCAACCTGGTCATTAACGCCGATGAAAACGTGCTGCAGGGCTGGCTCGACCTGCTTGCCGTCTGGCGGGCTAACACCCAGGATGCCGGGATGCTTAAGTCGGGCATCAAAGACTGGCAGACCCGCTATCCGCAGAATCCGGCGGCCAAAACGCTGCCGACGCAGCTGAGCCAGATGCAGAACTACACCAAAGCCTCAACCAGCATTATCGCGCTGCTGCTGCCCATGAATGGTCAGGCGCAGGTCTTCGCGAATGCGATTCAGAAAGGCTTTACTGACGCGAAGAATGGCGTCTCCGCCCCTGCGGCCCAACCGGCGGCCGCACAGCCCGCCGCGACGGATGGCACGGCCAGCACGCAACCGGCAGCCGTCGCCGGCTCGGCTTCCGACCCGATCAGCGCGCCGCAACAGCAGGCGGCTGAAGCCACCCCGCAGGCGCAGCCTCAGTCTCAGCCTGCCGCCACTGCCGAACCAGCCAGCAACGCTCAGATTAAGGTCTATGACACCAGCAGCCAGCCGATTGAGCAGGTGATGCAGCAGGCCCAGCAGGATGGCGCCACCCTCGTGGTGGGGCCACTGCTGAAGAGCAACGTGGAGAAAGTGGCTAACAGTCAGACGCCACTCAATGTTCTGGCGCTTAACGAGCCGGAAACGATCCAGAACCATCCGAATATTTGCTACTTTGCGCTTTCTCCTGAAGACGAAGCGCGCGATGCCGCGCACCATATCTGGGATCAGGGCAAACGCGAGCCGCTGTTGCTGGTTCCGCGCAGCGGTCTGGGCGATCGCGTCACCAATGCTTTCGCGCAGGAGTGGCAGACGCTGGGTGGCGGTACCGTGATGCAGCAGCGCTTTGGCTCGACCGCAGAGCTGAAGCAGGGCATCAACAGTGGCGCGGGCATCAGCCTGTCAGGCACGCCGGTGAATGCGGCCCCTGCCCAGCAGCAGCAGGGTGTGTCCATTGCCGGCCTGACCATTCCGGCACCGCAGCAGAGCACGCCAGAGGCCGTCAGCACCAGCAGCGGCGGAGGCGTTGATGCGGTCTATATCGTTTCCACCCAGGATGAGCTGCAGCTGATTAAGCCGATGATCGCCATGCGCACCGGCAGCCGCAGCAACATTTCGCTCTATGCCAGCTCGCGCAGCGCGCAGGCGGGTGCCGGTCCCGATTTCCGTCTGGAGATGGATGGCCTGCAGTTCAGCGATATTCCTCTGCTCTCCGGCAGCAATCCGGGCCTGATGCAGCAGACCTCGAAGTCATTCAACAATGACTACTCGCTGGTGCGCCTCTATGCCATGGGGATGGATGCCTGGACGCTGGCCAATCACTTTAACCAGATGCGTCAGTCACCGGGTTATACGCTGGATGGCAACACCGGTAAGCTCAGCGCCAACACGGATTGTGTGATCAACAGGAAGTTGACATGGAACCAGTATCGTCGGGGCGAAATCGCACCGGCCAACTGACCCGCCGTCAGACTGGCGCCCGGTATGAAGAAGATGCCCGGCGCTATCTGGAGCAGGCGGGCCTGAAATGGGTCGCCAGCAATGTTCACTTTCGCGGGGGTGAACTTGACCTGATAATGCGTGACGGGCACTGTTGGGTGTTTGTCGAAGTTCGTTACCGCCGCGATGCGCGCTACGGTGGCGCACTCGCCAGCATCACCCGCAGCAAACAGCAGAAGCTGCTGCGCGCTGCCGCTCTCTGGCTGGCGCAACGCGGCGGCAGTTTTGCAACAGTGAATTGCCGTTTCGACATCATCGCCATTACCGGCACGGCGCTCGAGTGGCTGCCGGATGCCTTTAATGCAGACGTTTAGAACCAGGTGGTTGTGTGCAGGAAAGAATTAAAGCGTGTTTTACTGAAAGTATTCAGACCCAGATTGCTGCCGCTGAGGCGCTGCCCGATGCCATCTCCCGTGCGGCCATGACGCTGGTGCAATCTCTGCTGAACGGCAATAAGATCCTGAGCTGCGGCAACGGCGCCTCATCCGCCAATGCTCAGCACTTCGCCGCCAGCATGATCAACCGTTTCGAAACCGAGCGCCCCAGCCTGCCGGCGCTGGCGTTAAGTGCAGACAACGTGATGCTGACCGCGATTGGTAACGATCGCCTGCACGATGAAATTTATGCCAAGCAGGTGCGCGCGCTGGGCCACGCAGGCGATGTGCTGCTGGCCATCTCAACCCGTGGCAACACCCGCGACATTGTGAAGGCCGTTGAAGCCGCGGTAACACGCGATATGACGATCGTTGCACTTACCGGGTATGATGGCGGTGAGCTTGCCGGACTGCTGGGCCCGCAGGATGTGGAAATCCGCATTCCCTCACACCGCAGTGCCCGGATTCAGGAGATGCATATGCTCACCGTTAACTGCTTATGCGATCTGATCGATAACACCCTCTTTCCCCATCAGGAATGACCGAAGGAGCACGAATGAAAGCATTGAACGCTATCGCTATTCTGTTAACCGCCATGCTGCTGCAGGGCTGTGTCGCCGTGGTTGCCGGTGGCGCAGCGGTTGCCACCAAAACCGCCACCGACCCGCGTACGGTCGGCACGCAGGTGGATGACGGCACGCTGGAGCTGCGCGTCACCAATGCGCTGGCGAAAGATCAGCAGATCAAAACCGATGCCCGCGTCATCGCCACCGCCTATCAGGGCAAAGTGCTGCTGACCGGTCAGGCGCCGTCGCAGGAGATCGCCAATCGTGCCAAACAGATCACCATGGGCGTGGATGGCGCCACCGAGGTCTATAACGAGATCCGCATTGGTCAGAAAGTGACGCTCGGCACCACCTCGTCAGACACCTGGATCACCACCAAGATCCGCTCGCAGCTGCTGGGCAGCGATCAGGTGAAATCCTCTAACGTGAAGGTGACCACCGAGAATGGCGAAGTGTTCCTGCTGGGTCTGGTGACGCAACAGGAAGCGCAGGCGGCGGCCGATATCGCCAGCCGCGTCAGTGGCGTGAAGCACGTCACCACTGCCTTTACCCTGCTGAAGTAATGCGTAAGACGCAAAAAAGGCGGCC